>JAAEPA010000898.1 GCA_024222475.1 Gammaproteobacteria bacterium
GCATTGGCTGAACCGGTGGTGTTGCCGCCAAGCCGGGCGCCACCGCAAAGGAATCTGTTCGACTGATTCGCCGTACAATACCTCCATAACTCAAGAAACTGCAGCCATTGCGGTCGCGGTAAGGCCCCGGCTTGTTTGCCGGCGGGAAATCCGTTTTCTTCCTGGGAAAAACCTCGGTAGAAAGTGGAATTTGCCGAGACTACATGGATCAAAAGGTGTTCCATGGCGCCATCGAGGACCATTTCACTGTCTTTGATACCCCTCGACTTTGGGAAAAAGGGCGTTTATGCTTCTTATACTCATCTACCGCATTAAGCGGTGTGTCTACTATTTCTCTTTCTTCCACGTTGTTTTTCTCTTGCTGTAAAAAAACAGACAAGTAAAAATCACCTCAGGTTCAATAAGAAATCTAAGGTGATGAGTTCCACACCATTCACTCACGGTGTGATAGTGACCAGCTTCTGGCTAAAGTGTATATGATAATTTCCTACAGGACACTCGTCAGCTTTTATAGTTTGATCATAACGAATGTTTGTTCGTAGCGGTGCCTTGTCTTCCATCATAATCGTATCCGGGAATTGCCCTGATGCATCAGTTGACGATTTTTTTGCAGTCATTTTAAGACCGTTTGCATTTGGCCCTGTAAATCCTGGCAGTTCCGGATTATATGAAAGCTTTTTCGTGCAAGATTTTGGATCACTCCAGTGGAGATTCGATATACATGTTAAAGAGTCCCAACTAACCGGATTTCCCTCGATATCTGTGCCCCGTAGCACTTCCGTAATCTCCATGTTCTCTATTTTCAAATACGATTCAAGCTGATCTAGTACTTGATAGCGACGCGACCTTGAAACCTCGCCACCACGACCGTCTAACGACGTCTCCTCTATTACCACCAAGTCATTCGGACGTAATACCGAGAAACTCTTATTACACGACCTCGGTGTTCCTTGTGCGTCAGTGAATGTTACGCCTACCGTCACATCATTTCGGTCTTCGCTGGGAGCTAAGAGCTTTATTGAAGCAACAGCTTCGTCACTATCATCTATTACCGCTTTAGATACATCAGGGGATTGGGATTACGGATTACGGGATTAGGGATTACGGTGGGGATTACGGTGGGGATTACGGTGACAGTTTACTAAATACACCGAATATGTCATGCTGTCTCCATGGCACGATTACCCCGTCTTGTTATTCCCGGTCACCCACACCACGTCACCCAGCGTGGCAACCGGCGCGCACAAGTCTTTCTTGAAGAGGGGGACTACGCGCTTTACATGGATCTCCTGAGCGAAGCGGCGCAAAAGGCCGGAGCGGAAATTTGGTGCTACTGTCTGATGCCTAATCACGTCCACATCATTGTTGTGCCCTCCGATGAAGACGGGCTACGCCGCACCCTTGCTGATGCGCATCGCCGTTATACCGGCTATATCAACGCCCGTATGCGAGTGACTGGCCATTTGTGGCAGGGGCGCTTTGGCTCGGTGGTGATGGACGAAGAGCATCTTGCCCATGCGGTACGATATATCTCACTCAATCCCGTTCGCGCCAGGCTCGTTCGGAGCATGCAGGATTGGCCGTGGTCGAGTGTCGCTGCCCACCTTTCGGGCGAGGACGATGAGCTCGTGAAGGTTGCACCGGTTCTAAATCGCTATGGAGATTTTGCCGCCTTCCTTGGTCAGGGCATGGACGATACTGCGGCTTTCAAGAGGCTTCGCTGTTCGGAAACGACGGGCCGACCCTTGGGTAGCGAAGAATGGATTGAAAAGCTTGAGAAACTGACCGGCAGGGTACTGAAACCCCAAAAGCGCGGCCCCAAGAGGAAAAATAGGAGCGGAAATTAAGTGTGTTTAGTAAACCGTCACCGTAATTTGAACCGTTGGACTTTCTGGCCCGGCTTGCTGCACTGGTTCCCAAACCGCGGGTCAACCTCACCCGCTTCCACGGGGTATTCGCTCCTAACAGCAAATATCGGATACAGGTCACGCCGTCCAAACGAGGCAAAGGCCGCAAGCGCGACGCTGATGAAGCTGAGCAATGCCACTCACCGGCACAGCGCCGGGCAGCGATGAGC
>JAAEPA010000899.1 GCA_024222475.1 Gammaproteobacteria bacterium
CTCGATGCGCAAAATCACAGAACTGACCGGATCTACGGTCACCAGTATCGGTATCGTTTTTGAAAAGATTTCATCGCTGGCGAACACCAGATACCGAATGATGTCATCTTCCGTTGATAGGGTCATTGGCAGCAAGGCCCCGATACGTGACAGTATCTGGCTAATGGAGCCGGTCGACGACAGCGTCAATCCAAATCGCTCCATCATCGTCGAGATGGCAGCAAGGCTGCTTCGCCCCTCGAGTCGAAGGGATAGCATTGCCTGAATGGATAGCTCCCGAAGGGAAGGGAAAGAGGGACACCTCGTCGTTTCCCCAAAGAGCACCGGCGCCGCGTCCTTTAGCGTCGAAGCCAGCGAATACACAAATGTTCTGGATACCTCATATTGCCTGGCCAGAGCGGTGATCGTTCCCCATTCGCCGAACCACTGGGCGAAGAGTACGGTATTGGCTATCGCCAAGCGTATTTCGCTGGTAAGATCTTCACGCCGGGTGAATTTTCGTTTACATTGATCGGCGAGTGAACGGCAAGAATCGGCTAAGTTGGGGAGTATCATGAAGATAGTTCTCGATATATGAAGACTGAATAACACATGTATTCAGTCCGTTTTTACATAAAAACGTATCTTTTGGCAACCGCTCGTTTTCTGAACATCCTGGAATTAGAGCAGCATTTTTGGAGGGGTGTTCCTATTTTAAGAACTGAACTAACA
>JAAEPA010000900.1 GCA_024222475.1 Gammaproteobacteria bacterium
ACCAAACCGACAATCTCGTTGTTCCCCACATGAAAGTCTACCCCTCTCAGGGCTTCCACGCCTCCAAAGGATTTGCGCATATCTACCATCGAGAGCAACGGAGGACTCGAATTCCTTTCAGCCATAATATTTTTCCTTTGGGGAGAGATGGACGCCACTCTTATGATAGACTATTGTGGAAGGATGGCGTCCATCTGAAATTCCTTACCGAATTCCTTGTTCCGCAAGAGGCGCGACGAAATCAATGTTGGTTGCATCAATTATAGCTGCACCGGTATCAATGTGCAGACCCGCAAAGCCATACTTCTTGGCCAGACAGATCTGTAGAATCGGAAGATAACCTTGCAGCCACGGCTGTTGATCTAACACTGCGCCAACCCACCCTTCCTTGATGGCGCTTGTGGTCGCAGGGCTCAAATCAAAACCGGCGCCGAAAATATCGCCAGGTTTTTTGTTAGCGTTCTTCAAATACGTGCCCAGGGTTGCAGTCAGGGCCCCATGGTCGGTGATGATCATTTTCACATCCGGATGCGCGGCAATATAACTGGCAGCTACCGGGATGCCTGCGGCAGCATCGCTGTTGATGGTATCTGAAATCTCAACATAGTCGACTTCTACCCCCATTTCTTCCAGCG
>JAAEPA010000901.1 GCA_024222475.1 Gammaproteobacteria bacterium
ATGCCAAGATTTTTGCCTTCCGCAGGTGTGCGTTGCGGCGAATGACCGTTCCGAGCCCAATGCAGACACGCATCCGTTACCCATTTGTGTCGCTGACTAAGTCTTACGCGAGAGCAAACCTGCCATCATGTTCAATGCTGCAAATGCAAAACCAATAAAGACAAATGTAGCTCCCATTTCGAAAGATCCATGCGACATTCCGGTCCTGTCAGCAATCATATCATTGCTGACAATCGCTCCGCTATCAGTGGCGAATCTTCCCTGCAGCTTTTCGCCCACCTGATGTATCGGGGGAAATTGATAGAAGCTTCCAATATATGACTTTCCAGCGTGGGTTCCCTCGATCACCACAAATTTTAGTGCAAAAGCATCCCCGGCTGAGTTGGGGACCAATTCGGTAACTTGGATAGACACAGGAGTCCCATATGCTTCTATTCTCTCGGTAGACCGATCCAGGTAAATACCTATACCCAACAGGACACCTCCGACGAGAGAAAACACCAACGCAAATCTGCGCACCGTTTTAGTCAGGAATCGCGAAAGTGGTGAGATGGGCGGGATCACGATTGGCACCGTACGCTTAGTGGCAGGGAGTCGTCATATGGGCCGTTTTCGGTTCTTTGTTTCGGGATCATGAAGTCTGACAACTTAGCAATCCAATGCTATTTTGCGATCTGAACATGACATTGTCAGCTTTGTCCCGCACAGCCGCCGTTCACATCGTTCAGCATAAGCGACCAAAATCCGTTGACAACAGCGGAACAATCTCGCCGCTAAACTAACCACACTTCCAACAAAACAGGTGAACCATGGACCGTAAAGTCTTCTTTGCGGCGCTTCGGCGTCGCAATAGCGGCGTGTTTGGCACGCGCCTTTCACAGCAACAAGTCACCGGCATTGAAGGCATTTTGGATGCCTTTGTTACCCATGGCGACGGTCGCGAAAAGACCCTGGCTTATGCCTTGGCGACAACGGTTCGCGAGACAGGATCCCGCATGGTTCCAGTGCGTGAGGGGTTCGCGAAAACGGACGCCGGCGCGCGGCGGGCCGTGATCAAACTTGCCAA
>JAAEPA010000902.1 GCA_024222475.1 Gammaproteobacteria bacterium
AGGGGTTCAGAGACCACCTCAAAGATCGCTCCGAAGCCCCGGAAATGGTCTATCTGCCGGACGGGACATTCAGGATGGGGGATATTCAAGGCAAAGGTTGGGGGCAGGAAAGGCCGGTGCACGAGGTGACTTTGGATGCCTTCGCGATAGGGCGCAATCCGGTGACGGTGGGTGAGTATATGCGTTTTGTGGATGCCGCTAAGAAACACCATCCCGAATGGCTGGAAGAGGGCAGCCAATATCATATCGAAACCGGTCAAGACGATTTTTACAGACGCGTGGGCATGAGCCTGGAAAATCAAGAACACCCAGTGGTGGGTATCTCCTGGTACGACGCTGTCGCCTACTGCGAGTGGCTCTGCGAGCAGACTGCAGAGCGCTACTCGTTGCCTACCGAAGCGCAGTGGGAATATGCCTGCAGGGCTGCGAGTGAGACTGTATACTGCTTCGGAGATGGCGAGCAGCCACTCGCAGAATATGCCTGGTACTCGGAGAACTCCGGGGGAAAGACGCATCCCGTCGAGCAGAAGAGAGCGAATGTGTGGGGCTTGCATGACATGCATGGCAACGTCTGGGAGTGGGTACAGGATTGGTACGAGCGCTACTCGAAGGAATTCCAGCACGATCCGAGTGGCCCCGAGCAGGGCTCCAGCCGGGTGATCCGCGGCGGTGGCTGGTACTACGACGCCGGGCGCTGCCGTTCGGCGTTTCGCGTCAGGGGCGATCCCGGCTACCGCGACGGCGACCTGGGCTTTCGCCTTGCGAGGCGCGTATGACTTGGTGCTTTTACTCTTTTACCCTTTTCGATTTTGCATTTCTTTTCTCGATTAGCGATTGAGACAAGATAAGCCATGATAGAGGTTCCATGGCTATGCATAGATTCGTAATTTGTCTGGATAATACAGGATATCAAGCCTCTCTTGAGCAAAGAAAGCTATATGAGATTTTATCTGATCCGCAAGCGCTAGAGCATAATCAGGTAAGAGTTATAGATGAATCCGGTGAAGATTATTTGTTCCCAAGGAAACTCTTCTTGGAGGTGCCACTATCTAATGAGGTTGCGCAAAGAGTAGCAAAAATCGCATAACGTAAAAAGATGGATGGTGAAGCGCAGCGAGTCACGATTTTATCTTGTAGTTGGACAGGCCCGCTCCTTTGGCGGGAAGAGGAGGACCGAATAATCCTCGACGAAATCGCCAACAATCATCAATATCTTTTTTATGCTCATCGCTACAAGCTCCTCTTGGTCCGCAGTAGTAAACCATAGTCGATTCTAAAACAAAACATAGTAAGAGATGACAAGTTCTTCTGCAGTGGCCATAATGCGCCTCGCCCATCCGCGTCAAAAAGGCTATATCCATGTGGTTTAAGAACCTGACCCTGTATAGATTTACCGAACCCTTTGCACTTGATCCAGAGGAATTGGAGCAGCGATTATCCGCTCAGGCCTCTCGGCCCTGCGGCAAGCTGGAGATGTTCACCTATGGCTGGGTGCCTCCCTTGGGGCGCATCGGCAAGACCTTGACCCATGTGACCAACGGTCAGATCATGCTCTGTGCGCGCAAAGAGGAGAAACTGTTGCCTGCGTCGGTGATCCGCGAGTTTGTCGATGAGCGCGTCGCTGAGCTCGAAGAAGCCGAGCACCGCGGACTATCTAATTATGAACGTCAGGGTATCCGCGATGAGATCATCCAGGATCTGTTGCCCAAGGCCCTGATTCGCAGCGCGCTAACCTATGCCTATATCGCTCCTAAGGAGGGTTGGTTAATCGTCGATGCCGCCAGTACCCGCAAGGCCGAGGAGTTGACGGCGCTGCTCAGAGACAGCCTGGGGAGCCTGTCGGTTATCCCGCCCGCGATCGGTAATAGACCCGCACAGGTGATGACCGGTTGGTTATCCGATGGGGTCCCCGAGGATTTTGAGATCGAGGACGAATGTGAATTGCGCGATCCTGAAGAAGAGGGCGGCATTGTGCGCTGTCGCCGTCAGGATCTAGGCTCAGATGAGATCCGTGCCCATCTTCAGGCCGGTAAGCAGGTGGTCAAACTGGCAGTGCAATGGGATCAGCGGCTGACCTGCATCCTCGGTGAAGATCTGTCGATCAAGCGTTTGCGGTTTACCGATATGGTACAAGAAGAGGCGGCCGAGGTGGATGTCGACAGTGCCGCGGCCCGGTTCGATGCGGATTTTGCCATCATGAGTCTGGAACTCGCCCGGTTTTTGCCCCGATTGGTGGAAAGCTTCGGTGGCGAGGACCGTCAATTGAGCACTGGTAAGGCCGCCTAAGCCATCGATAAATATCACATTAGGCCAGCCGCTTGTATTTGATCCGCTGAGGTTGTTCGGGGTCCTTGCCGGTGCGCTGTTTGTAGTCCTGCACATAGTCGCTGTAGTTGCCTTCGAGCCACGCGACTTGGCTGTCGCCCTCAAACGCCAGGATGTGAGTGGCGATACGGTTCAGAAACCAGCGGTCGTGCGAGATCACTACGGCGCAGCCTGGAAAATCAAGCAGCGCTTCCTCCAGGGCACGCAATGTCTCTACGTCGAGATCGTTGGTTGGCTCGTCGAGTAGTAGCAGGTTGCCGCCACTCTTGAGCAGTTTGGCCAGGTGCAGGCGATTGCGTTCCCCCCCAGAGAGTTCGGCAACGCGTTTTTGTTGGTCGGAACCCCTGAAGTTGAAACGTCCGACATAGGCCCGTGAGGGGGTCTGATAGTTGCCGATGCTGAGGGTGTCCAGCCCGTTGGATATCTCTTCCCATACCGTTTTTTGACTATCGAGTTCATCGCGCAGCTGATCTACATAGGCAATCTGGACACTGTCTCCAACTTGAATCTCTCCCTGTTCGCTGGGTTCCTGCCCGACGAACATACGTAACAAAGTGGTCTTGCCCGAGCCGTTGGCCCCGATGATGCCTACAATGCCGCCGCGGGGCAGCTTGAAGTTTAGATCATCGAACAACAGCTTGTCGCCCAGTTGTTTGCATAGACCCTTGGTCTCGATGACCAGGTCTCCAAGTCTAGGGCCGGGGGGGATATAGATCTCGTTGGTTTCCGAGCGTTGTTGAAAGTCGCGGGATGAGAGTTCTTCGAAACGTTTTAGGCGCGCCTTGCTTTTGGCCTGGCGTGCCTTGGGTTGGCTATGCACCCATTCCAGTTCCGCCTTCATGGTCTTGATACGGGCGGTCTCCTGTTTTTGTTCGGTTTCAAGACGTTGTTCCTTCTGCTCCAACCATGACGAATAATTACCCTTCCAGGGGATGCCATAGCCGCGGTCCAGTTCCAGGATCCATTGCGCGACATTGTCCAGAAAATAACGGTCGTGAGTCACCGCGATGACGGTGCCGGGAAACTCGCCCAGGAAATGTTCCAGCCAGGCGACGGATTCGGCATCCAGGTGATTGGTCGGTTCGTCGAGGATCAACATATCGGGGTTGGATAACAACAATTGGCACAAGGCCACCCGGCGCCGTTCTCCACCGGATAGAACGCCGATCTGCGTATCCCAGGGCGGTAGGCGTAAGGCATCGGCGGCCATTTCGAGCTTGCGCTCTATCTCCCAGGCGCCGCAGGCATCGATGGCATCTTGCAGCTTGGCCTGTTCCTCCAGTAGGGCGTTCATGGTGTCATCGTCCATGGGTTCGGCGAAACGCATGCTGATCTCGTTGAAACGATCGATCAGGGCCTTGGCCTCCCCCAGCCCCTGTTCGACATTGCCCCGTACGTCTTGATCGGGGTCGAGCTGGGGTTCCTGCGGGAGATAACCGATCTTGATGCCGGGCAGGGGGTGCGCCTCACCATGATAGTCGGTATCCACGCCGGCCATAATTCGTAACAAGGTAGATTTTCCAGAACCGTTGTAGCCCAGTACACCGATCTTGGCGCCGGGGAAGAAATGCAGAGATATATCGCGAAGGATCCGTTTCTTGGGCGCTACGGTCTTGCCAACGCCGCTCATGGTGTAGATGTATTCAGCCATAGTGAAATTTGAATCGTATTGTGTTTGAGATTGGGGTTATTATCTAAAACATACAAGGTTCGCGTTCCGAATGGCAACCATTTTTAGCAACACAAGCAATTAGGGGGGAATATGTCGCAATTATCATCAATGTGCGTGTATCTGGGAGAGGGCCTGGCCGCCTATAATTTTGGCTCTGATCATCCCTTCGGTCCGCAGCGTCACGATGCCTTTCGCGATGCCTTTGAGGATCAGTCCTGGAATGATCAGGTTCGACGCCATGACCCGGTGCAGGCCAGTCAGGCCGAGATAGAACGGTTTCATAGCCATGAATACGTCGAACTGGTAAGGCAGAAATCCCAGCAAGGATACGGTTCTCTCGATTATGGTGATACCCCTGCCTTTGCCGGGGTCTACGAGGCGGCCGCCACTGTCGTGGGTAGCGCCTTGCATGCGACGGCCCGGTTGATGAGCAGTGATCTGAAACGAGCCTTCGTTCCTATTGCGGGTCTGCATCACGCCGCGCGGGATCGGGCCGCCGGATTTTGCGTCTTCAACGACTGCGGTGTGGTCATCGAGGCCTTATTAAATGATTTTGGGCTGCAACGGATCGCCTATGTGGACATCGATGCCCATCACGGGGATGGTGTGTTCTACGCCTTCGAGTCCGACCCGCGGGTGATATTCGCCGATCTTCACCAGGATGGACGTACCTTGTATCCCGGCACCGGTTCTGCATCCGAGACAGGAACACAAGAGGCGAAAGGAACAAAGCTCAATATTCCCATGCCGCCTGGGGCTGGAGATGAGCGGTTCATGCGGGCCTGGCCCGAGGTCGAGGCCCTGCTGGAGAGCTATCCACCGCAGTTCATCCTTCTGCAGTGTGGCGCCGATAGCCTTGCCGGAGATCCCATTACCGGCATGTGTTATACGAGTGCCTCCCATGCCCATGCCGCCCGCCGCCTGCGCGAGCTTGCTGAACGGCACTGCAACGGTCGACTACTGGCGTTGGGGGGCGGCGGATACAATCTGGACAATATCGCGACGGCGTGGACCGCGGTGGTGGAGGCATTGCTGGATTGAGAGCAAATATGTATGGGTAGGCCCAACACTGCACAGTTTTTAAATTTAGTACCCAAAGCACGGAGGACGAGACCTGAATTCTCTTTCAGTTATAAGGGTTGTTGCCGACAGTGATTCGTGTATTCGAATAATGGGTACCCCCCAGTAACAGTTTTCTGTGGCTGGAGGGATTAGATGAATCTTCGGTTATTGAGAGTCTGAAAATGACACTATCGAAATATATGTTTCGTCCGTTTTCTGTTAAGAGTTCTGTTCTAGTGATCTGCTCATTGCTTGTTTGTTCACCGCTCATCTTATCGGCAAAAGGTCCGACTTCGGCGCAATACGGTGTTGTGCTCAACCTGTCGGGTAAGCAGCGTATGCTGACTCAGAAGATGAGCAAGGAGATCATGCTCATTGCCTTGGACATAGAGAGTGAAAAGAATCTGGTAAATCTGAAAAAGACCTCCGGTCTGTTTGACAAGACTTTGGAGGGACTTCGCAACGGAAGTAAGGAGCTGCGTCTTCCATCGACCAGTAGCAGGCGCATCTTGAGGCAGTTAGACAAGATCGATGCCATCTGGGCTGAGTTTTATCCGGTAGTCCAGGAAATCGTTCAGAAAAAATCAGTTTCCGGGGACCATGTATCCGTCGTGGCGAAGAAAAATCTGCCCCTGCTGAAACAGATGAACAAGGCTGTTGGCTTATATGAGAAGGATGCAAAGAAGGGCGGGCTCAAGGCGGCCCCGGGATTGGCGGCCACCATAAACTTGTCGGGCAAACAGCGCATGCTGACCCAGAAGATGAGCAAAGAATTTCTGCTGGTGGCTTACGGACAGGGAAAGGAAGACAACAAGCTCAGCCTACTCGAGACCTACAGTCTGTTTGAACGAACCCTCAAGGGTTTACTCGATGGTGATGAGACACTGGGACTTCCAGGTACCAAGCCCCAGCACATTCGCGATCAGCTCGGAGTGGTCAATGGGCTTTGGGTGAAATTCAAACCGCTGGTGGTGTACGGGGCGGAACATGACACCAAGAGCATCCCCAAGGAAAAGATCAATATCCTAGCCGAACTCAATTTGCCCCTGCTCAAGCAAATGAACAAGGCGGTAGGGATGTATGAGCAAGAAGCCGCAAAATAGAAATTAGGAATGGGCATGACACACTTCCCTAACTGGCTCCTAGCGATCGTTTGCATTCAAGTTGTGACAACAGCCGCATAGTCTAGCTATGTCACTGTTGCCGCAGCGCCGAATACACACGATAAGGCAAGTCAGATAGGGAAGTTGTTTCGGTAGTATTCCTTAGGGATGAAATATGACCATTAAGTTCAAATTGCTTGGTGGCGGCATCGCCATCAGTGTGTTCCTTTCCGCGGTGATCGCTCTTACGCTCTTTACCTTCGGGAGCTTGGGCGATGGTTTTGTGGAAATCGTGGCCAAATCCGAAACGGGGGTTGCCAATTCGAGTTCCACGCAAACCAGTATTACCCGGGCGGGTGAGGACCTGTCCCAGATCTCCGGAGGCATGCAGGCCGTTGCCCACGAAATCAATCGCACCAACCAATCCGTGAAGGTGTTGGAGCGCAAGATCAAGCAGCTCTCCGGCACCCTGAATGAGCTCAGCGAGACGGTTGAAGAGGTTACCGATGAATTGCCGGATGGCCTTGCACGAGACAACCTTGAAGACGTTGCAGACGCCGTAGGCGATATCGAGGAAGTCATGCGGCGCGAGGCCTTGGTCGCGCTGAGTGCTACAGTAACAAAAATGGGCGAGTTCACCGCTGAGATCGGTAAACAAGTCGAGGGGATCAACCGGCTGACTCACGAATTAGAAGAAGGTAAGGCGCTCAGCTCCGAGGTCGTAAGTGCCAACCGAAGTATCCAAGAACTTTCAAGAAACTTTGCCACCGAGATCACTATCTCGCGTAATGTTATCGGCGCTGTGCTATTGGCCGTGGTGGTAACAATGCTGATTTCGGTATTCGTACTGACACGTGCGATTTCTCTACCCCTGAATCGTTCCATTGATATCGCCCGAGGAATCGCCACAGGCGACCTGAATCAGAAAGTAGACATCAAAGGCAAGGATGAATTCGGACAATTGGGGGCCTCAATGTCAGTCATGATAAAGAACCTCAAAATGGACATGGAGGATACTCGCCAAAAGGCCGCGGCGACCGGGCGTATCAAGGTGGCGCTGGATAACGTGTCAGCCAATGTGATGGTGGCAGACGCCAATCACAATATAATCTACATGAATAAGACCCTGGCGGCGATGTTCCAAGAGCTCCAGGAGGATTTGCGCAAGGATTTGCCAAAATTTGATGCGAGCAAGCTCATCGGGTGTAATATCGATGTCTTCCACAAAGACCCGTCGCATCAACGTCGGTTGCTTGAGGGCCTGACGAAACGTTTTCAGTCGACGTTCACGGTGGGTGGGCGCACGCTGCGCGTTATTGCGAATCCGGTAGTAGATAGCGAAGGTGAACGCCTCGGCACAGCGGTGGAGTGGGCAGATCGTACCCAGGAACTGGTCGTTGAACAAGAAGTAGACCATATCGTAGATGCAGCACGCGGCGGGGACCTTACTCAGCGGATTTCCGTGAACGGCAAGCGTGGTTTCTTTGAAAAGCTGGCCATTGGGATCAATGAGTTGGTGGATGTCAGTGAACGGGTCATAAACGATACGCTCAGGGTATTGGGTGCTTTGGCGCAGGGGGAGCTTAATGAGCGCATCGATACTGAATACGACGGCGCCTATGGACAGTTAAAACACGATGCCAATACGACGGTGAAAAAACTTACCGAGGTCATTGGCAATATCAAAGGCACGGCCGATGTGGTGCACACTGGGGCAGGGGAGCTATCACAAGGCAACTCGAGTCTTAGCCAGCGTACCGAAGAACAGGCCGCCAGTTTGGAGCAGACTGCTTCCAGTATGGAGCAAATGACCAGTACCGTTAAGCAGAATGCTGGTAATGCCCGCCAGGCCAACCAGCTTGCCACAGAGGCCAAAGATCAGGCCGAAAAGGGGGGAGAGGTCGTTGGCAAGGCGGTGGGTGCCATGAAGCAGATCAGCGCGTCCAGTGGAAAGATCTCCGACATTATCGGAGTTATTGACGAGATTGCGTTTCAAACCAACCTGTTGGCGCTCAATGCGGCGGTGGAGGCGGCGCGAGCCGGGGAGCAGGGTCGAGGGTTTGCCGTAGTGGCGGGAGAGGTGCGAAATCTGGCCCAGCGAAGCGCAACCGCGGCCAAAGAAATAAAGGGTCTCATCCAGGACAGCGGTGAAAAAGTGGATGAAGGGTCACGGCTGGTGGACGAGTCCGGCCAAACCCTGGAGACGATCGTCAGTGCGGTAAAAAAGGTCAGTGACATCGTTGCTGAGATCGCGTCGGCGAGTCAGGAGCAGTCTACCGGTATCGATCAGGTGAACAAGGCAGTAATGCAAATGGACGAAATGACCCAGCAGAATGCTGCCCTGGTGGAACAATCAACTGCGGCCAGTGAGGCCATGAGCGAACAGGCTCAAAATCTCAATGATATGATCGCGTTTTTTAGGGTGGGGGAGAAGGAAGAGAGCGACTCCGGATAGGTCACTTGTAGGATCCAAGTAGATCCTATCAATTGGGTAGAATCTCACTGAAATCGCCAATGGCCTCAAACTCTTCGCTGTCGACTTCCAGACCCTGGGTATCAGGTCGTTTTACCGCTAGGAGATGAGCTATGCCATGCTGGCGTGCCATCCTCAATATGCTCAAATTATCATCTACCAGCAATGTTCTAGCGGGCTCATGGGGTTCATATTCCTTTAGCAACGGCCAGAACCGAACGCTCTCTTTGGGTTCGCCCAGGTCGTGTGAGACGATGATTCGATCGAAGTACTGATCCAACTCGGTTTTCGCTAGTTTGATGTCGACGCTCTTGATATGTGCATTGGTAAGTAATACCAGGCGCTTCCCCGTCCCTGCTACACTGCACAAAAAATTGACCACATGGGGATGTACTGAAATCAGGTGGGTCATTTCCTGTTTGAGTGCGCTGATATCCAACTCCAATTGCCGACTCCAGTAATCTACGCTATACCATGCTAAGGTGCCTTCCACGGATCTGTATTGGGCATAAATCTCTTTCCTGGCTTGTTCTAGAGAAGTGCTGTGTTTTTCGCCGAACCGCATCGGCACATGTTCCAGCCAGAAATGATTGTCAAATTGTAGATCTAGCAGGGTTCCGTCCATATCTAGAAAAACCGTAGAAATGCAAGTCCAATCAATCATCACGCGAATTCATGAAATGTCTAGGCTCATGATCATTTCAGATAAGCGAATTTGCAAGCCTTTTTTTCAATGTCTCTCTCGACCCATTTGATTTCTTTGATCCCATCTATAAGCTTCATAAACCCTTCGATGTCCAAGAACAGAAGTCGTAACGTAGAATATGCCTACTACCGCCGTACAGGCGCCCTGATGCGGCGGTTTACATTGGGATAGGGTATGTTCCCGTGCCAAAAATAATGGCAACTCGTTACGAAACTCTAAGTTTTGAGACACACAAGTGAATCTTGAAAAAATTCTTCGATTAACAGACAGGTATATTCAATTATTGACAATTCAGCCTGATCATAACGTTCCAGAGATTTGCTGATTCTGTAGATTCAGATTAGCATTGTTGTTTATGCACATTCTACACGGCAGCTGGCTCCCTGCTTCTGAGAGCCAATTCGAAAACCAGGGGAGATTTCTTTTTTGGGTCGAACATGAAGGCGCAATAAAGAGTAAGAAATCGGCTCATATTCACCCTTTTCAGCTCGCCAGTAAGGCACTTGGTTCATTTTTTGCCGATGTATTCCGCCTGCCAAAGCAGGTAGCGGTCTTATTTTCGAGAACCACTACCACAATGGAATTGACCCTCCCCAGCAGCAAGGGTCAACCGCTGCCCTCTCCTGAATTGGCCCACAGCCAGGGCAGCGATGTACCCGATGCCTTCCAATGGCAAGCCTGGCGGGTATCCGCACTCGCTGTCGAACAGCCTCTGCCCCTGTTAAAGGAGATCCACTTTCAGGCGCCACATTTCGAGGATGAGGTGAAACTCGGCAGCGACTTGCTGTTCTGGTGCCATTTTGGACGCGCCTTTCGGGAGGTGGTGAATAAACACCACTACATTCCCACCATTATTCCTTACCAGGGCAAACCAAGCCGGGGTCGCGGGAAAAAACAATCCGAGCTGTCATTTACGACTGGCTGGTTGCCCCTGTCCGCTCGTTACCAGGATTTAGTGGCCCAGTATGGCGAGGCCATGCCCGGACTTTGTCGTGTTGTCTCCAATGAACGGACAGGAACTAAGACCAAGCGCGTTGTCGCGCTACGTGACCCCATCGCCTTACTGAATCAATTCTGCACCCAGACCCTGGACCAGCTGGTCAATGACACTCGTTTTATCCAAAAGAATCTCAAAGCCGTAGCCGGTACCTTTGTCGCTAACGCCATCACCGGTAAAAGCGATAGCCAATCCACCTCCACCCATATCACTCTGGAATATTGGCAACAATGGCAACGCTGGCGAAGACGAATAGAGGGTATACACCAGGAAGAGGGATTCGTACTCTGTTTCCGACTACAGGAGGCCTCAGCCGAAGACCCTGATAACTGGTACCTGGAGTGGCTGGCTGCCTCACGCAAGGATCCCTCTTTTCAATTGAGCTTAGCCGATCACTGGTCATTGAAAGGTACCAAGAAAGCGACGTTCGCCCGTCGCTTCGGTATGGATTTCGGACAACAATTGTTACTACAGATCGGCCAGGCGGCGCGCATGTATCCCAAGCTTTGGCAGGGCTTGAACACCGATCAACCCGTCGGGCTCGCTCTGGACAGGGATGAAGCCCTGACCTTTCTCCGCGAACATGCCTGGGTACTGGAAGACAGTGGCTATCGTGTCATCGTGCCCGCATGGTGGACACCTCAGGGTAGGCGCCGGGCCTTATTAAGGCTGCGGGCAGGTTCTCCTACCGCTCAGGATGCGAATGCGGCAAGTGGCCATTTCAGCCTCCCATCGCTAACCCAGTACCGTTATGAACTGGCGATCGGCGCAGAGACAATATCTGAACAGGAATGGCGCACTCTGGTGGAATCCAAATCGGAGCTGGTTCTATTCCGGGGGCAATGGATGGAACTCAACCGGGACGAGATGTCCAGGATGCTGGTGTTCTGGGAACGCCAAGGAAACAAGGACCTGGAAATGCCCCTATCCGAGTTTCTGCAGAAGGTCGCCGGCTCTGAGGAAGAAAATATCGAATTGATTTACGACGGGGCACTCGAAGAGATGATGACGCGGTTAAGGGATGCAGGTCGCTTGACACCCTCCGATACCCCCGAGGATTTCCGCGGCCAACTACGTGCTTATCAGCAACGCGGTCTGGCTTGGCTCAATTATCTTGAACAGCTGGGCATGGGTCCCTGCCTGGCCGATGACATGGGACTGGGCAAGACGATACAGGTGATCGCTCTGTTGCTGAACGAACGGGCTGCAAAAATCAATATAGGTCCTACCCTGTTGATTGCCCCCACCTCGGTGCTCGGCAACTGGCATAGAGAACTCAAGCGGTTTGCACCATCCCTCAATGCCATCATCCATCACGGTCCACTGCGTCCCAAGAAACCTGAGGCGTTTACCAAGTCCATCATCGGACAAGATATTATTATTAGTTCATTCGCCCTGATGCGTTTGGATAGCAAGCTGTTTCTCAATCAAAGCTGGCACCGGGTCGTGGTAGATGAGGCCCACAATCTTAAAAATCCCCGCGCAGCCCAAACCCGAGCGATTATCAAGCTGGATACGCTGCACAGGATGGCATTGACCGGTACCCCCATCGAAAACCGGTTGCTGGATCTGTGGTCTATTTTTCACTTTCTCAACCCAGGCTATCTGGGTACCTCAGTCCAGTTCAAAAAACGCTTCGAGAGCCCGATCCAGAAAGATCAGGACAGCGGCCGTGCCACTACCCTGAAACGCCTGGTAGAGCCTTTCATCCTGCGCCGTCTGAAAACTGACAAAGGAATCATCAAGGACCTGCCCGACAAGGTGGAGCAGAAGGTCTATTGTAACTTGACGCCTGAACAGGCCTCTCTCTACCAGGCGGTAGTCGATGAGGTGCAGGACGCCCTGACGGGGGTAGAGGGTATTCAACGCAAGGGCCTGATTCTATCCACCTTGATGCGGCTCAAGCAGATCTGCAATCATCCCGCCCAGTTTCTGCAGGATGGCAGCGAATTTTCGGAGCCGCGCTCGCACAAGCTGGAGCGTATCGCCCAGATGGTGGAAGAAGTCATTGCCGAAGGCGAAAGCCTATTACTGTTCACCCAGTTCACCGAGGTGGGGAAGGCCTTGGAGCGACTGTTTCGTCAGAGCTATCACTACACCACCCGCTTTCTGCACGGTGGCACTTCACGCAACCGGCGTGAGCGAATGATTACCGAATTCCAGGATCCCGACAGTGGGCCGTCGGTCTTTATCCTATCGCTCAAGGCCGGAGGTGTGGGGATCACCCTAACCCGCGCCAACCATGTGTTTCATTTTGACCGCTGGTGGAACCCCGCGGTAGAGAACCAGGCCACCGACCGGGCTTACCGTATCGGCCAGGAGAAAAAGGTCTTCGTACACAAAATGGTTACCCTGGGAACCCTGGAAGAACGTATCGACCGGGTGTTGGAAGAAAAGCAGCGGCTGGCGGAGAGCATAGTAGGCAGTGATGAGGCCTGGCTGAGTGAACTAGACGATGAGGCATTCCGAGAACTGATTGAGTTGAACCGCAGTGAGGCGGTATTGGATTGAAGCTATGGCAAATATAAGTAAAACATGGTGGGGAAAACGCTTTTTGACCGCCCTGGAATCCTGTACCGACAGCGGTCGTCTACAGCGCGGACGCAGCTATGCCGGTCCCTCTCGTCTACTGGAATTCAAGATCGATGGCGATCTCATCCGATCAAGGATACGGGGTAATATCAACCCCTATTTCGGTGTCTACAAGGAACCTCGTTACAATGTTGAGATTCGCCTCAAGAAGATCCCGACGAGCAAGTGGAAGACCATCATTAAACAACTAACGGGCAATGCCGGTTGGTTATCCCGCCTGATCCTGGGAGAGGTCCCGGAGGATATCGATAAGGCGTTTGCCGGGACGTCTCTCTCCCTGCTTCCCCGCAGCTCCAGGGAACTACAGACCCAATGTTCCTGTCCGGATTGGGCCAACCCCTGCAAGCATGTCGCCGGCACCTACTACCACGTGGCCCAGCTGATGGACCAGGATCCTTTTTTGCTATTTCAGCTGCGCGGCCTAACGCGGGATTCGCTGGAGAGAGAGTTGGTAAAATCTCCATTAGGCAGTGCCCTTGCAAAACAGCTGCAGGAGGAGCAGGTCCGCGTACCCGAACCCGCGGCCAACCGCTATCCACCCGCACCAAGCAAGAAGCCCAGTCTGAGCATGGATTACAAGCAATTCTGGGGCGGGAAGCGACTACCCAAGGCACAGAGTAAAGGAGATGAAACAGGCGTTCCGGCAATAATCATCCGCCGCGAAGGAGACAACCCGCCTTTCTGGTCTAGGGAAAACTCGTTTATCGAGGCCATGAGTGAGATCTACCTGAGGGTGCAATCCAATAGTAGGAACCGTATATGAATCAGGAATGTGAACGATACACTTCCCTAACCGGCGCCGAATAATCGTTCGTATTCCAGGCGTAACAACAGGCGCATAGCCCAACTGTGTAGCGGTTGTGGAAACGTCGAATACGGGCGACAAGGCAAGCTAGATGGGTAAGTTCTTTCGGTAGCAGTATGCCCTCTTTTGGCTTATAACGCAGCGCGTTATGCTTCGTGAGTGATAAAAAACTTCCAGGGTAAGGAAACAGAGAAGATCTGGATTGGGCAACACTCTCGGCGACTGCCGCAGAATATCCAGCAAATTGCGCGGCGCAAGCTTCGCATGCTGAACAATGCTCGTACCTTGGACGACTTGCGGATTCCTCCGGCCAACCGGCTGGAGCGCTTGAAGAGGGGGACAGGGCTGGCCAGTACAGCATCCAAATTAACAACCAATGGCGGATCTGTTTTGTCTGGAAGCAGGGCGATGTCCTCGATGCAGAGATTGTGGATTACCACTGAAGGTGAACGAAATGGCAAAGCTACAGAACATACATCCTGGTGAGATCCTGCTGGAAGAGT
The DNA here is from genome assembly GCA_024222475.1 of Gammaproteobacteria bacterium. Taxonomy (GTDB): domain Bacteria; phylum Pseudomonadota; class Gammaproteobacteria; order JAAEPA01; family JAAEPA01; genus JAAEPA01. Next base: position 14,239 of record JAAEPA010000902.1, read on the forward strand.
TCTTGATTCCTTTGGGGATTAGCCAGAACCGGCTGGCGCGTGATATTGGCGTTTCGCCACGTCGCATCAACGAGATCGTGCATGGTAAACGCGCGGTAACGGCGGACAGCACCCTACGTTTGGCACGCTATTTCGGCAACTCCGAGACATTCTGGATGGGCCTACAGGCTGATTATGACCTAGAGGAGGCCCGCAATCGGCTGGGGGACCGCCTGGATCGGGAAGTACGCAGCCGCGCAGCCTAGTGAAAAAGACTGTGGCGCTGGCCGAGCCGATCCGCAAGGCGCTTGTGCCGGTGGAAGCGGACCTGGAGTGCAAGATCAGCCCCACCCTGTATTAAAACACCGCAGGGGTTCGCGGATCGCAAGGCATTCGACAAACCATTCCTCACTCGCGTGCTCTCCGGCGAGCACCTGATCCTGATAGGAAATGAACATGAGCCACCTGCGGCTTGATGACCTGGCGCGCATCGACAAACTGAAGGCATAGCTACCGTCGGAAGAAGAGTGCCAGGGCCTGTTGCGTTCAGGCCTTCGCCGGCTCGAACACATTCAATGAAAAGACAAAGGTTAATCCTCGCCCATCTCGAAAGCCTGTTGCTCCGTGCCTGTGACGACCTGCGCGGCAACATGGATGCCAGTGAATACAAGGAATATATATTCGGCATGCTGTTCCTCAAGCGGGCCAGCGATCTGTTCGATCAGCGCCGTGAGGAACTGGAGAGGGAGTTCAAGGCCAAGGGCATGCCGGCGGCGGCGATCAAAACGCTGCTCGACCATCCGGATCAGTACTCGGGCAAGCATGATCTTTTGACAGGTAGGGTTAGGATGCAGAAGTGAGTAAAGCCCCAGACTTACGAGAAATTCCTGAGCTGCCTGACGAAGTCATTCAGGCAGGATTAAATGGTGAACTTGCACTCTTTGTGGGTGCGGGCGCCTCTATGTTATTAGGACTACCATCTTGGAGCGACCTGGCGTGGCAGGCCCTGCAATCCCTCCAAAAAATGGGATTATTGAACTTCTCTGAGTTAGAACAGCTTAAATACTTAGAACCAAAGAAACAGTTATCTATCGCGAAGTTGATTGCAACCGAAAATGAGCAAGCTCTTGAGTTGGCGGGCTACTTCAAGGATAAGTTTGAAGGTACAAGCATCTACAGATCTATCAATGATATCGGCTGTGTCTGTGTCACCACCAACTACGATGAGTTGTTGTCACCTCGGTATCTTGACGCCAAAGACGGTTCAGTGACACCTGTGCTGGTCAAGCGGGTATGTCACAAGAAGGAATTTCTCGCCAAACATTTAGATGAACCAGGAACAGTAATTCATCTACATGGCGGAATCAGTCACCCCGAGACAATGGTCGTAACGACGAAAGATTATCTTGAGCACTATGACGATGAGCACGTTAAACATTTTCTTGGCGAGTTATTTGCCAGGAAGACAGTACTTTTTGTTGGTTATGGGTTAGATGAGGCTGAGATTCTCGAACACATTTTGAGAAGGGGCGCAGTGCAATCGACAGCGGATCGTAGAAGGTTTGTTTTGCAAGGATATTACAGGAGCCAACAACCCCTCTACGAGAATCTACACCGCTACTACGAGAAATCGTTTGGGGTTCACGTCATAGGGTTCGTTAGGGATCACGAAGATTACAAACAGCAGGAAACTCTCTTGCGGGCGTGGGCACCAAGGATTCAGATCAATCGCCCGCCACTGGCGAATGATATGGCAATAATCAATAAGGTGCTGGGCAATGGCTGATTTGACCCCGGCCGAGTACGACTTGCTTGCACGAATCAAGGATAAAGAGGAATTGCGCCCATTCTTCTTTCGTAAAGCAAAAGGGCTGAAGTGGTTCGATGTCCTGGATCAGGAGGGATACTTCAGCCCCGGATCAAATCCAACGCCGGTTCCGGCCAAAGAAGAAGGATACGTGAAAGTCCCTTTTTGGCCTGCAACCGAGTACCTCGTGGCAACGAGCCCAGAACTCCTAGAAGCAGGAAAAGAGGCGTACGCCGAAAGAGTACTCAATATAGTGAGGGAAGTAACACAAGATGCGATAGATAAGTCTGTCAGTAACTATCGAACTTGGTGGCAGTTTTCAAAGATTATTCAGAATATCCCGCCCCATCTAATTCACCTGGATGATTTGGCGTTAATCGATTATTGGTTCGACGATAAATATGAGCGCGGATTAGTAGCGGAAAGCCTCGGCCAGCATTGGCTAATCGGCCTACTCGACCGAAAAGACAAGCACTGCGATGCGCTCGCAATGGATTTGCTGCACACCCTTTACAAGATCATATTTGTAGATAACGTCAGTTCTGGATAAAAACAGGGGTGTCCCCCGAAGTTGAGCTATTCTTAGTAGGTTAAGAAACTATTAAGGTAGCTTACCTCCAGGGGGCACCCGAGATGAGTTTAGAAGCTCTGTTTTGTGATGTCGATGATTTTTGTCAACGTTTTCTGGACCAGTGGTATGCCCAGCAACTCACTCAAGGAACACGTAAGCGGCGGCGTGCCTCGCGATTATCCGTTAGCGAGATCATGACTATCCTCATTTGTTTTCACCAATCCGGCTATCGGCATTTCAAAGCCTACTACCTTTTTTACGTACGCCGTCACCTCAAAGAGGTTTTTCCGGGTTGGTGAGCTATTCACGTTTTGTCGCCCTGATGCCCTCGGTACTGATGCCTCTCTGTGTCTATCTCAATCAGCGCAAGGCCACTGCTACCGGGATCGCCTTCATTGACGCCACCTCCATCGTGGTGTGTCACAATCGCCGCATTTACAGCCATAAGGTCTTCAAAAAGCTGGCAAAACGCGGGAAAACCTCGATGGGCTGGTTCTACGGCTTCAAACTGCATTTGGTGGTTAACGACCCAGGGGAACTCCTGGCTTTTCAGGTTACCCCCGCCAATGTTGATGATCGTAAACCGGTACCTAAATTAACCCGCGACGTATTCGGCAAGCTGTTCGGCGACAAAGGTTATATCTCCAAGGCCTTGTTCGAAGCCTTATTTAAGCAGGGGGTGCAGCTGATTACCTCGATTCGCAAGAATATGAAAAATCGACTCTTACCCATGTTCGATAAAGTGCTACTGCGTAAGCGGGCCATTATCGAAACCATCAATGACCAATTGAAAAACATCTCTCAGATCGAACATACGCGACACCGCAGCGTGGCCAATTTCATGGTCAATTTAATCTGCGGATTGATCGCTTATACCCATCAACCCCGTAAACCTTCTCTTAACGCGGGCAATGATCAACTTATCCTATTGAATGAC
>JAAEPA010000903.1 GCA_024222475.1 Gammaproteobacteria bacterium
CAGAGCCGCCCCACTCAAAATGGCTTTGAGATTGGCAATATCTTGTTCTACTTTGGCCAGTTCGGCCTGAATATCGGCTTCGTTTGTCATCGTTGCTGCCTTGAAAATAGTTTGGTTTATGTCACTCTGAGCGATATAGTGTCACTCTGAGGCTGCAAGCCGAAGAGTCTCCTACCTCAACAACCTGGAGATTCTTCGCTCCCGTTGGTCGCTCAGACCTGTCCTGAGGTTCTCCTGAGCCTGTCGAAGGGCTTGCCCAAGGAATGACATCTATGCTGATATCAGAATGAAACCGATACTTTGTTGGGGTCATGCCCGCATGCTTTAAGCGGAAATCCATAGCCTTCTGTGCCAGCGAGGTGTGGATGCCCGATAAATACCTTCGGGCATGACAGTTGTCAAAAATGCAGGTTTCAAACTTTGCGCAGGATAAGTCATTTTTTCGCAGTCTGCCGGGCCGCTTTGATCTTCCGGGCTTTGACTACAATCTTGTCCCAGACGCCCTTAACCCCGGCCACCGGGTTAACGGTAGTAGTGGCAATGGTATCGATAATATCGGGGGCCATCCGCTCCAGGTTGTACAGGCGACGGCGGATGAAGTTGCCGTCTGCAGACGGCTCACTTGCGGCAGCGGTAGCCTCGGTTTGCAGGTCTTTCAGCTCGGCCTTAACATCAGCCTTGTCATCAGGGTTGAGGCCGGTATTATTTTCGACCTGCCGCTTCAGCGCGGTAAAAAGAGCGGCCAACTCTTCGCCGCTAATACCCTGGGTGACCGTCACCCGGTGTCCGGTTCCAATAGCCACGCCGGGGCTATCGCTGACGCTGATATCACCCACCACGTTGCCGTCACCGGTGATGATATTGC
>JAAEPA010000904.1 GCA_024222475.1 Gammaproteobacteria bacterium
GTGTCCTTTTACCCGAAAACAGCCGTTCGTCAGCGGCCGTCGAGTGTCCGCTTTGAGTCATCGAGCGGACATCCAGCGGGTGGAGCCTGATCGTCTGCTCTATACGGGAAGCGGACACTCGCGAAAATCAGGCGTTCCGCAGGAACTGCTGGAGAAATTCGCTCCCCATAGACCAACCGAAAGGTTTGGCGATTATGTCCTTCACTTGCAAAGCCGACTTTCCATTTGGTGATGTGCGCGCGTATCCGCCGCCGTTTTTTTAGAGACACCACAATATCGGCGTATGCGCCGGTAATTCCGATGTGGGTCCGCCGGATTTTTCTCTGCAGTCCTCCCTGGGCCTGCCGTGCGAGGGCGGCCTGCTTCCTCGATGTCGTCCCTATATCCCATTGAATATGGCACGAACTCAAAGCACCGCTGCGCCAGGGTGTCGCAGCCCGGCCCCGGACGCTTACAGCAACTGCAGCGGGGGCGACTGTTGGCCCGCGCGCGCAACTGTACCTCCACAGTCGGTCCCGCGACCGTCTCCACCAGGTGCGCGGCGACATAGACAAAGGCGCTATGCCGCAGCACCCGATTCAAGATAGTCTTTAGCTGCATCCCGTCTCCTCCTCTTCGGTCGATGGTCTGTGCACACTTCCATCTTCCTTAGAGGCTGGAGCGGGATGCTCCTATCCGCCTCAACCCATCCGCGCTCGACGACCCGCACCGATCAGGCAGGTTCTTGCTCCGCGAATTCTTCACGGCAGCCCTCGCTGTTCTCTATCAAAAACTTGTTGGGCTGTGGGTATGTGGGCAAGAGGGAGGTTGTCCATATATCCACAGGTCAGTACTACAGAGCGCGGGCCGGATTTCGACCCACAGATTTGTCCGAAGACCCAATTTTATTGTCAGCTAATGTGAGCAGGGATGGTGCACTGATTACGATCAGAGCCATTTCTTGTTGTCGAGCAGCTACACTTAATCAACGCTTAAAACAACGGTAATTGTTCCCCCTGGCCTGAACCATTTTCTGTATCGAGACCATTGTCTGAGATTATAGCTGTTTCTGGTGTCGGTTGATCTGCTTCTCCAACGGAAGCCTCGATCTCTCGTTCAACACCCCGAACAAAACCGTGGATCTGGTGGGGTGCAATTAGCTTTAAATCGGTTCGTGTCTCTGCCGCACGCAGCGAGTCGAGTATCTCCCGACCCACGGTAGAGTTCCAATTAAGCGAGCCTTCGAGATATAGCGCCTGATTCAGGCGTTCGATAAAGTCATCTATCTTTACACCTACATGATGACGAAAACACCAATGTTCGACCTGATCCAGAACCTCTAGCACCACAAGGAAAGCCAACAGGGTACCTGGCCTACTCGGTTCCGACAGTTGCATTCGGGTAATCCAATTTACCCGTACCCAGCTGATATCACCCTGGATTTTGGTATAAACCGCGATTTGATAAAGGCGTCTCAGTGAGGGCGTTGCCTTATCCAGCTTGTAGACCCGCTTGCGCGAGGGTCTATATCGCCCTAGCGTTCGCTTTTTGTCAATCCAACGTTCCCGTTCAGACTGTTCAACAGGCCACTGCCCTGGCTCACTGACAAAGAGCAACGCCTCGAAATCTCTTGCCGAGAGATGGTTCTCGGCCCAGCGACACCATTGATACTCCATTTTTATATTCCAGAGGAGATACAGATCTCGCGGTTCACCGGCAGCCCGCGCTGCAATGAAATGTTTACAGTCTTTTATATTTAGGAGCTTCTCGATCGCGCGATCTTGTGTGCAGAGATCCGCAGCCATTTCTTCCAGCCCCAGAACACCTGGCGATAGATAGATGATTCCGCATTCATTATTAAAAATGTTGCCTAGATGATTGTGATCGTATCTAGCATTCGAACGAGAAATCAATTCCCTCATTAATTCATTGTCCGTCATGAAGGCCTTTTCTCGTAAGATTGAAATCACTGTGGCCCTTGCGCTTTCCTCCTCTAACCCTGTTTTAAAAAATATCGAGTTAAACTCCAGATCTGCTCCCAAGGGTGAATGTTCGACAGCGTCATCTGGACGGACGCAGATCCAGTGGTGATACGAAGTCTTAAGGAAAAGGAAGGGTGCCTTTCGCATCGCCTGGAATGCAGCTGCAGAATCGAGATCATCATCGCGGAAGCGCTCACGATAGACATCTATCATTCGTTGTGTACTGACCAACTCATGAGCCCAATAACGACACATAAGACGATGGAGCCTCACGATGCGAATCGAGTGCGCACGGGCAGGGGCATCTATTACATAGCCTCTATAGAACCCATATCGTCCGCCATGTTCGAAATGGGTACTCAGTACTACGGCGACCGCCAACAGTTCCGGCGCTTTTCCACATAGCATGACCAACGTGTGGAACGGTCTCGGAAGCCTATACTTATCACTTAACCTGGTCAGTAGGGCAATGGTGTCCTTTATCTCGTCGAGTCCATATTCTGAACGGACCCAACTCTTGTCAGTTGTTACCGCGATTCGTTTTAAGCAGTCTCCAACCGATCCATAACGCACCGCTAGTTCCAAGGCAATCTCACCACTGAGATGATCCATAGCCCACTCTGCTGCGCCTTCTCGCATTACATACAGACAATCGGCATCAGACAGTTGTTGCCATATCTCTTCCTCAAATTCTTCATGAGACCTGGCGACAGAGAATGCCAGCTTTGGATCCCGTAATCGCCTGATCCCCATGATCCGCAATTTTTCTACCTCCTCCAACGGCTTGCCTAATCTTTCTGCCACCTTTACCAACGGTAACCTGTCAGAGTTGAATAGACCATAGGTATGAATCAGAATTTCACCCAACGGTGCGGACATCGCTTCCAGGATATGCTTAAGTGACAGTTGATAGGATATGTCCACAATCATTTTCTGGTCCACGGGGATTGCAGTCCAACGGTAGATTTGTACGTTAAGCGATAGGCGAAGGATAGGCGATTCAACGCATGTTTTCCATCCAATGAGGAGACAGTCGAGCCCTACGGAGGCAGGCAAAGGGTCTCAATCGAGTCATAAGGCGGGGGAACAAGGTCTGCAACGTCTGTGACTGATGGGATCGGCGAAGCCGGGAGGGTTTATGCTGCGCTGCGGGGCGCCCTCGGCGCAAGGAGGCAGCCCCCGACCCTCGAGTGCTTGGGGTCCGGGATGAGGCGAAGACTGGGTTACCAGCCTAGGCTCTGATCAAATTGGGATTCAGGCTCGGGTTGGACGATTAGATGACTGCTCAGAGTCAGAACCGGTCACTCGGGTGGTGGGGCCTGAACGTCCGCTTTGAGTCACGAGCGGACATCCAGCAGGTGGGGTCTGAGCGTCCGTTTCATACGGTTATTGGACTTTGGACAAAGACGGCGAAATTCAAGTAAATAAGAATATTCTTGTTTATTTAAACAACGAATATACCTTAGATATTCAAAAATTTTCTTGACAGCCGCCTCAAATCCAAGGA
>JAAEPA010000905.1 GCA_024222475.1 Gammaproteobacteria bacterium
AAGGAGCGGCGTATCCACGATTACGGCCGACTGAGCAAAATTTCTTGTGGAAACAAAGATCAAGCGAGGGCGTGTGCAATTTATGAAACATCCGGGCTAAGTACGCCTACAGTCAATCCATCGGGATGGATCAGGTGAATGCCTGGGCTAACTACAACACGAAAAACGCCATTCACAGCCTATTTCTGATCGATGCCTGCATGTCGGGCATCGTCGGCCAAGAGGTGATGGGCGATGTAAAGTTCGATATCCAGCGCTATCCCGCCGATTTGATTAAGCAGTCTGCGGGTATATTGATCACTGCGGGGACAGAGGATCAAAGAGCCCATGCCAACTCTGATTGGAGGGGAAGCCTTTTCAATGCCGTGCTGTTACATGGTCTTCGCGGCGCTGCTGACCGGCAGCCTTCGGACGGCATTATTACTTCTCAAGAGTTATTCGTTCATCTGGAGAACGCCGTCTCCAATGAGAGTAACCAGACGCAGACCCCACTGCGTTGGGAGTTACGTAAATTCCAATCGGGGGATTTTTTCTTTCTTTCCCCCACTGCCGGGATACCTCCAAAGCCGCAACGGCCACTGCTTGCGGGGACTGAAACGTTGGGGTCGACGGCAATTGACACCATCGAGCGGGAATATAAAGCAACGGTGAATGCACGCGTGCGCAGCGGCCCGGGGACTGCGTATCAAACGATCAAGACGCTCAGCCAGGGTGATCGCGTCTGGGTGACCGGCAAGGTCAAGGATAAAAATTGGTATCAGGTGGAATTGGCTACGGGGGTGGGTTATATCTTTGCACGGTTGTTGGAGCCAGTCACAGCAACGACTACTGCAGGTTCGAAAATCACTGGGATATCACAGCCACCGCCTACGTCAGCACTTGGGCCGGAAATGGTCGTTGTCCCCGCCGGCACGTTACTTATGGAAAGTGAAGATGGCGACAAGGATGAACGTCCCGTGCATCGCGTGGCCGTCGATCGCTTTGCGATCGGGAAGTACGAGGTGACTTTTGCGGAGTACGATAAATTCGCAGCGGCGTCGGGGCGGGAGAAACCGAATGATAGGGGCTGGGGTCGCGGTAACCGGCCAGTGATCAACGTCTCGTGGGAGGACGCGAAGGCCTATGCCGAGTGGCTCTCGAAAGAGACAGAAAAACACTACCGATTACCAAGCGAGGCGGAGTGGGAATATGCGGCCCGAGCAGGGCGCGTTCTGCGTTTCGCATCAGGTACTTCCGAGGCCTCCGCGACTTCGACCTCGGTTTTCGTGTTGCCCAGGACCTTTAACCCTTTTTTCTTTTTACTTTTTCCCTTTTATGGTTTTTTATTTCAGTCGCGGGGCTACATTTTCACTGAGATAGGCCTTTGTTCTTTGGCGAATACCGCGATGAAAGTATGCTGCCCCTAAAGCAACCAATGGAAAAAGAATCCTCGCTACTGGCCTAGAGCTGCTGAGGTGGCCGGGTTTAGGCGACCGGGCAGAGCAGAATCTCCTAGGCTTGATCAAAGGTTGCCACCGTCCCTGGTGGCACGTGCGAGTAGTGCTCTTTTTTAGGTTGATCTGCCGACTTTGTTGTCTTGGCAGCTCAATTATCCCAATGCCGCGAAGATGCTGTCACGGATCTCTACGACCTTTCCGATGCCATCGATTTTGATGTACTTCGGTGATTTTTTCTTGCCTTTGGCCGCCCACTTAGAGTAGTACTTAATCAGCGGTTCGGTCTGATCGTGATAGACTGTGAGTCGTTTACGCACGGTTTCTTCTTGGTCGTCGTCGCGCTGGATGAGATCCTCTCCGGTGACATCGTCCTTGCCTTCCTGTTTAGGGGGATTGAATACCAGGTGGTAGGTGCGTCCCGAGGCCAGGTGGACGCGGCGTCCGCTCATACGCTTGATGATTTCGTCGTCGTCCACATCGATTTCTATTACGGCGTCGATCCGGACTCCCTGCTCTTTGAGCGCCTTGGCTTGGGCGATGGTGCGGGGAAATCCGTCGAACAGAAAACCGTTGCTGCAATCGGGTTGTGCAGTTCTTTCCTTGACTAGCCCTAAGATGATTTCGTCAGATACCAAACCGCCGGCATCCATGACCTTCTTGGCTGCGACACCCAATGGCGTGCCTTGTTTAACAGCCCCTCTGAGCATGTCCCCGGTAGAGATCTGCGGGATATTGTATTTGTCTTTGATGTAATTTGCCTGGGTGCCCTTGCCGGCGCCAGGTCCTCCTAGAAGAATGACACGCATATTTAAATCCCCTTTTAAAGATTATCAGGTCTATTTTGTCATATTCTTCGGCAATGGCCCACTTGTGAGTATTGATGGGCCAATACAGAAAATCAATGAACTTTCAATGACTTCTAGCCAATCATTGCTTGTAGCCAGAGCATTCTGACCCTATTATTTAGAGGGGTTTGTTGAAGGCTAGAGGAGCCATGGGCACTATACCCGATTTCACAGACACCGAGCAATGGTCGATTCAGAGCGCCGTGAACGAGCGTTGGGATAAGAGTATCACCGAGCTGCATCTTGCCGATATGGGGTTGTTTCTGAAACCAGGTGATAAGTCGCGTGCCAGTTGTTCCGCCGTGTTCCGGCCAGTCAATGCCTGTAATTTCGTCGTGATTAAAGTTGGTGAAGGGCGTTACCGTAGCCGGTTTTTCTATGGAGACGATATTGAGCAGCAGCCCGGTACCGGAATTGAGGAGTTCGATGGCATCGCCGAAGGTGTGGTTACCCTGCTCCAGGCCCAGGCTGATTATGACAGTGTCCGCGGTGGTGCATTTCCTGATTCCGGATAGTAAGCTTCGTTAACCCATTCTTTTTTACTACAAAGTGTACTTTTTATAGATCCGTTGATTCGAGGGGAGATTTAATGGCAAAGAAAATGAACGCATTTTATGCCCAGTCCGGCGGTGTTACGGCCGTCATCAATGCCTCCGCCTGCGGGGTGATCGAAACTGCGCGTAAGAACAAAGACAAGATCGGCAAGGTCTATGCGGGGCGCAATGGCATTATCGGCGCGCTTACCGAAGACCTGATCGACACCAGCAAGGAATCGGCTCGCGCCATCGCCGCTTTACGTCATACACCATCCGGGGCCTTCGGCTCATGTCGTTACAAGCTCAAGGGGCTTGAGGAGAACAAGGCGGAGTACGAACGCCTGATCGAGGTCTTCAAGGCCCATAATATCGGTTATTTCTTTTACAATGGCGGGGGTGATTCACAGGATACCGCCCATAAGGTCTCACAACTGGGCCGGGAAATGGGCTATCCCATGACCTGTGTCGGGGTGCCAAAGACCGTCGATAATGATTTACCGATCACCGACAACTGTCCTGGTTTCGGGTCGGTGGCGAAGTATGTGGCGGTATCCATCCGCGAAGCGGCCTTCGATGTCGCCTCGATGGCCAAGACCTCGACCAAGATCTTCGTCCTAGAGGTCATGGGTCGCCACGCTGGGTGGATCGCCGCCGCAGGCGGGCTGGCTGCGGAAGAAAAAGGTGATGCCCCGCATATCATCCTGTTTCCAGAAATAGTGTTCGATGAACAGGCCTTTATGGCCAAGGTCCAGAATGCCGTAAAGAACTATGGCTATTGCGCGATCGTGGTCTCTGAAGGGGTACGCAATGCCGAAGGGGTATTTTTAGCCGAGGCGGGCAGCCGGGATGCCTTCGGGCATGCGCAGCTGGGCGGTGTTGCCCCGGTGATCGCGCAACTCGTCAAGAGTAAGTTAGGACATAAATACCATTGGGCCGTGGCCGATTATCTACAGCGTGCGGCGCGCCATATCGCCTCCAAGACCGATGTGAACCAGGCCTATGCGGTGGGTAAGGCCGCTGTGGAGCTGGCCTTGAAAGGAAACAATGCGGTCATGCCGACCATCGTGCGCACTTCTAACAAGCCCTATCGTTGGAAGATTGGCAGCACCAAGCTGGCGAAGGTGGCCAATGTGGAAAAAATGATGCCCCGCAATTTTATTAGTAAAGATGGTTTCGGTATCACCAAGCGTTGCCGCAGCTATCTGCAGCCACTGATCAAGGGTGAGGACTATCCGCCCTATAAAAACGGTCTACCGCAATATGTAACCCTGAAAAACGTGTCTGTAGCTAAGAAGCTGAATACCGAGTTTGAGTTGAACGTCTAGCGGGGTTTAACCTATGACGGATGGATGTCGGGTGCACCCTGCATTCCTGAAAACTCATCCGTCATGGGTATACAGGAGGATATACAGACGCTCTCCTGCCTATACATTAGAATTTTATGGTTTTGGCGAATAGCCAACAGAAAAACAAATTTTTAGCGTTCGGGAATAAAAAAGGGGATGTTATGTCCATTGTATTGATCTTTGCTTTGCTGTGTGCGCTAGGCGCCATCGTGTTTGGCGTGTTATCTAGCTATAAAATATTTGCGCTACCCTCTGGTAACGCGGATATGATACGTATTGCAGGTGCCATCCAGGAGGGTGCCCTAGCTTATCTTAAGCGCCAGTACATCACTATCGGGATCGTCGGCGTGGTCCTGTTTGTCATTATTTTATTCGCCCTGAATGTGCTGACGGCGATTGGTTTCGCCGTAGGTGCAATACTTTCGGGGCTAACCGGCTTTATCGGTATGCATATCTCCGTGCGTACCAACTCCCGTACTACCGAAGCGGCTAGACAGGGCCTCAATGAAGGCTTGCAAACCTCCTTCCGCGGTGGGGCCGTGACCGGGATGCTCGTAGTCGGTCTTGGGCTACTGGGAGTGGCCGGTTTCTACGCTGTGTTGGTGTTCATGGCGGCGGACGCGCAGAGTGTGGATCTCGCGCCATTGGTCGGTTTAGCCTTCGGCGGATCACTGATCTCTATTTTTGCTCGCCTGGGCGGGGGCATCTTCACCAAAGGCGCGGATGTAGGCGCTGATCTGGTGGGTAAGGTAGAGGCAGGTATCCCGGAAGACGATCCGCGCAACCCCGCAGTCATTGCGGATAATGTCGGTGATAATGTCGGCGACTGTGCCGGAATGGCCGCTGATCTGTTCGAGACCTATGCGGTGACCATCATCGCCACCATGATCCTGGCGGCAGCCAGTTTTTCGGAAGAGGGAGCGGTGCTCTATCCGCTGGCCTTGGGTGGCTTGTCTATTATTTCGGCCATCATCGGTACCTTCTTTGTTTACATTCGCGAGGGTGGCAAGGTTCATCCCGGCGGCAACGTAATGAATGCGCTTTACCGCGGGGTGATTGTATCCGGGGTATTGTCCGCCCTTCTCTTTTACCCTGCCACCCTATGGTTGATGGGTGATAATCCTCAATACAGCGTACTGCAGGTCTATGCCGCTGCCCTGGTGGGTTTAGTGGTGACCGGGGCCCTGGTGGTCATCACCGAGGTTTATACGTCTACCGATTTTAAACCCGTACGCCAAGTGGCCGCTGCCTCCACTACGGGGCATGCCACCAACATTATTGCGGGTCTGGCGTTGTCGATGCGCTCCACCGCGGCACCGGTGATCACCGTGGTGATCGGGATTCTGGCGGCCTATTATTTTGCAGAGTTATATGGTATTGCCATCGCCGCGACCTCCATGCTCTCCTTGACGGGCATCATCGTGGCCTTGGACGCCTATGGACCCATTACCGATAATGCCGGTGGGATTGCGGAGATGGCAAACCTCGAATCCAGCGTGCGTACTACCACCGATGCCCTCGATGCCGTGGGCAATACTACCAAGGCCGTAACCAAGGGTTATGCCATCGGTTCAGCCGCCCTTGCAGCCCTGGTATTATTTTCAGATTACACCCGGGAGCTTAGTGCGCATACCGGTTCGGTGTTGACCTTCGATCTGTCCAATCACTTAGTGATCGTCGGCCTGTTTCTCGGGGGCTTGGTGCCTTATATATTTGGGGCTATGGCCATGGAGGCCGTGGGTCGGGCTGCCGGTTCAGTGGTCAAAGAAGTGCGCCGCCAGTTCAAAGAGAAGCCGGGGATCATGGATGGGACAGAGCTGCCGGAATATTCCACCGCCGTGGATTTGCTCACTCGGTCAGCGATCAAAGAAATGATTATTCCATCTCTGCTGCCGGTATTGGTTCCGGTGGCGGTAGGATTGATCTTGGGTCCGCAGGCTCTGGGTGGGTTGCTGGTCGGCTCTATCATTACGGGTCTGTTTGTCGCGATTTCCATGACTACCGGCGGCGGGGCTTGGGACAATGCCAAAAAATTTATCGAGGATGATAATCACGGGGGCAAGGGCTCAGAGGCTCACAAGGCCTCGGTGACCGGCGACACCGTGGGTGATCCCTACAAGGATACGGCAGGTCCGGCGATCAACCCGTTGATCAAGATCATGAATATCGTGGCCTTGTTAATGGTACCCTTGCTGTAGACAATTGGTCTGTCGGCCACTGCGAGGTGAGGGGGAATCTTTTTCTCACCTCGGACAGGAGAGACGCTGTCCTTGATTCCGGTCTCAATGATTAGAATAATTTGGAGAATGAAATGATTCGAGTACAGATCGCACCGGAGATTGAATTCAAGATGGAACTCGAGGTCCGGGGTGTCGATACCGGTACCCGCGACTACAATGTGCAGCAGCACAAGGCGGAGGTGTATAAGGTTTTCGTCGAACGTCTGGAAAAGGCCTTTCCCGAGGGTTTTAAGATGCACACCTTCGAATTTGGTCTCGACCGGGGATGGCACGAAGAATTAAAGGATACCTAGAGTTTTTTAACGCATAGTTGGTTTGGGTAGTACCCAGTACCCAAGCCAACAATGCTAAGCAGCTTACTGCCTGTAACATGACAGGCGGCGATGGTTTACCCAACCAACTACAGGCGTTCCCCTACTCAATCCAGTTCTACCGCTCGCAGCTTTGCCGCGGCATCCTCGGGACTTATAGTACTGACGAATAGCCCTGATCCGAGTTCGAATCCTGTGGGGATACTGGTGCGTGGGCAGATTTCCAGTTGCCAGTGGTAACTGGGGCGGCAATCTTCATACCCACCATCTCTTGGAATGGTGTGCAGAAAGAAATTGTATTGGGCGTCGCCGATCACACTTTCCAAACGGGTCATAGTGCGTTTCATGATGCGCGCCAGATCCGCCCGGTCTTCTTCGCTGACCGTTAAAAAATCACTGTGATGGGTCAAGGGCAGGATGTGCACTTCCCATTCGAAACGGCTGGCGAAGGGTTTGATGGCGACAAAGCGTTTGCCTCGTTCGATGACATATTGTCCCACGTTGATCTTGCGTCGAATTTCACCGGATTGGCGATCGTATATGGTGGCTTCGAAGGTCAGAGCCTCATCGATCAGAGAGCAGAAAATACATTGGTGGTGTTTGCGATAATACTGCCTGCTGTATTCCAGTTCGTTGATGACGTTTTCCGGTACCACGGGCATTGCAATGATTTGGCTATGGGTGTGGGGAATGCTGGCTCCCGCCGCAGGGCCGAAGTTCTTGAATATCAGTACATAACGTAAACGGTCATCAGATGCGTACAGCGCCTCCATGCGCTGGCGGTAGACACCGAACAGATGCTGCAGGTGCGACTCGCTCATCTCGTGGACCGCGATTCCATGTTGGTAGTGGTCGATGATGACCTCGTGGCGGCCATAGCCATCGATGACTTGCTGTAGACCAAAGTTCAGACCGGTACCCTTATCTTCATCTCCGAGCACAGGGAATAGATTTTCCACTATCCGTATCTCCCATGCCTGTTCGCTGGGGAAGGCCGTGATGGTGGGGGGGGTCTTGGATTCATTCCCGCGGCAAAATGGACAGGTTTCGACATGCTTGCGGGTGTCACGAGTGATCGGTTGTTCATCCTTTCGCGGGCGCATCCCGCGTGCGGTCGATATCAAGACCGATTCAGATGGGACGATAGGGTTGATGCGGATTTCACGAATAGTGGGTCTTGTCATTATTGGAGCCTAACATTGCCGAAGAATTTACTGTGAGTAATCGGATGTACCCATTTGTGAGAGCCTTCTTTCGAAGGAGCATGGGTACAGACACAATACCTAATCTAACCTTTGGTGGTCTCTATCGGCTATACCCACATAGAAATAATGAAAATTATAAAGCTTGTTTATGAGGGCTAAAGTTATATTGACCGGATGATCTTTCAGCCGGACCTTCCAGCAGGCTCATAGATAAATCTAAAGAGAGGAACAACATTAATGCCTACCTTTGTACGTACCGACAAGTGCGATGGCTGTAAGGGTCAAGACAAGACCGCTTGTATGTACATTTGCCCCCATGACTTGATGATTCTCGACAAAGACGGTTCCAAGACGGGTCATGCCATGAGGGCCTACAATCAGGAACCGGAGCAGTGTTGGGAATGCTATTCCTGTGTGAAGATCTGTCCCCAGCAGGCCATTGAATGCCGTCATTATGCCGACTTCGTACCCTTGGGTGGCTCGGTTCAACCACTACGCGGCACTGATTCGATCATGTGGACCATCAAGTTCCGCGACGGTAAGGTGAAGCGCTTCAAATTCCCGACTCGTACTACTTCCGAAGGTTCAGTCGACCCCTATGGTAATGAAAACGAGGCAAATATAGACGAACTCGCTGATCATGGTACTTTATTTACCAAGGGCACCCACAGCTGCGATATGAGCCAGTTTACGACGAGTTAAATAATTTTATTTAGTTTTCAAAAGTATCAATAAAGTATTTAAATGGTGCACAGGTCTCGCAGGGTTCGAGGTGCGCTACAGTGAGGAAATGAAGTAATGAGCGAAGAATACGGTTTTGGCAATCCGGAGGTTATCGAGGAAGAGATCGATATTCTCATCATCGGGGGCGGTATGGCCGCCTGTGGTTGTGCATTCGAGATCATGCCTTGGCTCGAAAAGGCCAAAGATCGGGGGGTAGATATCAAGGTCAAGCTAGTGGATAAAGCTGCCATGGATCGCTCCGGGGCAGTGGCTCAGGGTCTGTCCGCGATCAATACCTATCTTGGCGATAACGATCCGGCGGACTATGTACGCTATGTGCGTGGTTACTTAATGGGCATCACCCGCGAGGACCTGGTCTATGACACGGGGCGTCATGTGGATGATTCCGTACACAACTTTGAGAAATGGGGGCTGCCCATTTGGAAACGGCCCGGAGACGAGGACAAGGCCTTGTCCGAAGGCGGCAAACCGATGCGTTCCGGCCGCTGGCAGATCATGATTAACGGTGAGTCTTATAAATGGATCGTCGCCGAGGCCGCCAAGAAGGCCCTGGGTACCGAGAATATCCAGGAACGTGTGTTCATCGTGCGTCTGGTCAATGACAAAAACGATCCTAACCGAGTCGCCGGGGCCGCTGGATTCAGCGTTCGTGAAAACAAGCTCTATATCTACAAGTTCAAGGCCTGCCTGCTGGTTTGCGGTGGTGCCGTCAACGTATTTCGTCCACGTTCTGTGGGTGAGGGGCAGGGCCGTGCCTGGTATCCAGTATGGAATTCAGGTTCTACCTATGCCATGGCCGCTGAGGCCGGTGCCGAATTGACTCTCATGGAGAACCGGTTCGTTCCTGCCCGTTTCAAAGATGGCTATGGTCCAGTCGGTGCTTGGTTCCTGTTATTCAAGGCCAAGGCCATGAATGCCTTTGGTGAGGATTATCAGGAGAAGAACTACGAAGATCTGAAGAAATTCGGCTACGATTCCTATGCCGTTGGTTTCAAGATGGGGACTTGTCTGCGCAATCATCTGATGATGAAAGAGATGAAGGAAGGCCGCGGGCCGATCTTCATGGATACCCCTACCGCTATGGCCAAGCTGGCGGAAAACATGACCCCGAAAGAGGTCAAGCATCTGGAAGCCGAGGCCTGGGAAGACTTCCTGGACATGACCATCGGTCAATGCGGTGTGTGGGCCGGCGAGAACATCGAACCCGACAAGCAGATGTCCGAGTTGATGCCCACCGAACCTTATCTGCTCGGCTCCCATGCCGGTTGCGCCGGTATCTGGTGCTCGGGTCCTGATGATATCCCCGGTACCCCGGATCACTATCACTGGGGTTACAATCGCATGAGCACCGTTAAGGGTCTGTTCACGGGTGGTGACGGCGTCGGTGCCTCCGGCCATAAGTTTTCCTCCGGCTCCCATGCAGAAGGGCGCATGGCCGCCAAATCCATGGTCAAGTTCGTCATTGACAATAAGGATTGGCTGCCGGAGTTGGAGTGCTCGGTGGAAGATCTGGTCGAGGAAATTTACCAACCGGTGAAGACCTTTTTAGAGCACAAGGATTACACCACGGCCATCGATATAAATCCGCATTACATCACCCCGAAGATGTATCAGTATCGTCTGCAGAAACTCATGGATGAATACGTGGCGGGTGTCACTACCATGTACCAGACCAATGCCGTCATGCTCGAGGTGGCTGAGCGCAAACTGGGGATGCTCAAGGAAGACGGTGCTAAGTTGCGCGCCAAGGATTTGCACGAGTTGTTGCGGGCTTGGGAAAACTATCATCGCATGCTGACCGCCGAGGCCCACATGAAACATATCCAGTTCCGCGAGGAGAGCCGCTACCCCGGCTATTACTATCGTGCGGACTTCTTACGGATCGACGATGAGAACTGGAAGTGCTTCGTCAACTCCAGCTACGACCGTGAAACCGGAAAGTGGACCCTGAAAAAGGTACCCTACGCGCAGCTTATCAAGCCGGCTGATGATGAGTCTGAGGCCATGTCGCGGCCAGGCTCGATTGGCTAAATAGTTCTAGGAGGCTGTCCGAGAATAGAGAACCTACTGCGGAAAAGCCATTTTGGCCAGATTTCCCGATTAAATTCGTTACTCGCCAGTCGTAAATTTGCTCAATATATCATAGGCACACAATGCCCTACTGAAGCAGTATCGGTGAATCACGAAGGGCGCTTAAAGCCCTAAAAAACTTTAAGCGGCCTGGTTTTTAGTATCGGGAGACGAATTAGAGGTCGGTGGCGCCGCGGGTTGCTTGGAATAGTGGGTGCGAATTTCGCGGATGATCCCCCCGCATGCGGGAT
>JAAEPA010000906.1 GCA_024222475.1 Gammaproteobacteria bacterium
CGCTGCTTGATGGCATTGACGAATTTATCCACAAACTCGAGATAGCCCTCCCCTCGCAATCGGCGCTGCCTGACCCCCAGATACCCCGGATCATTGATCAGATCCAGCCGGTCAGTGCCCACATCGAGTTTCACAGGCATGGTGTGAAAGGGGCTCACACCGCCACCAACGGTATAAATAGCCAGTTTTCCAATGGCGATAGCGAGCCCACCGTAGCCCTGATCACCGAGGCCCAGGATAGCCGAGGAATCCGTGACCACGATCATGCGCACATCGTTCCAGGGATAATTCTTGGTCACCCGTTGGGCGCTATCGATGTTCAAGGGTGAAAAAGACAAACCCCTTGGATTCTGATACAGATAGCTGTATTCCTGAACGGCCTGCCCCACGGTGGGTGTGTACACGATCGGCAGCATTTCTTCGAGATGCCGCTCCAATATTGCATAGAACAGAATCTCGATACGCTCCTGCAGGGCGCGTAGATATTGGTATTTAGCCATGGGATCAGGTTCACGCAAATACCCCCTGTACACACGCTTCACCTGCTGTTTCAGGGTGTTTACCTGGGGTGGGAGCAGACCATCGAGCCCCAGTGACACCCGCTCCTCCGAGGTGAATGCCGTGCCTTTATTGCTCAGTACCAATCGCAATAGGGCAATGCCTTCCAGAAAAACCTCCATATACTCCTGGCCTTTGGAATCTTTTTTTATATCAAAATAGGGACTGATCTTTGCCATCGTTCTCTCTTATTCTAAGGATGTACCATCGCTGGAAGTGACGGGGAAGCTATACTCGTAACGGAGACCCGTACTACAGCGCAAGTTCAAGGTTCGACGGATGCCGTATCCGCATACGCAGCTCACCTTTGCGCTGGTAAACCCAACCACGGGCAATAAGTTTTCTGCCTTCAAGATTGGAAAAATCGCCATGAGGAAAGCGATATATGTCTTTGCGATCGATGCGAATCGCCAACCGGCCATGCAGGTTCAACCAAATGGAATGTCGGCTCTTACCCACCCTTTCGATGAGACCTTCCACGAATCGGTATCCTCGTTCTGAACCCCTCAGCCGACGGCTGTCCTTTTTCCGGTAAGCCGGCAATGACCAGATTCCTGAGCCCTGTGCATACGCTTGAGCCTCGGCTAGCCGATAGCAATCCAGATTCCAGTCATTGGGAGGAACGACGATTGCTACGGCCAAACCACGCCGTAACATGAGTGCATTCACATTACGCCCATCGGGCAGATAGAGATGGGCCAGTAGGCGTTTATAGCGGTCTTTTTTCTCCTCGCCATAACGCAGTGAAACGCTGTTGTCAGATGTGGCAAGAATCCTTTGAAGCTCAGAGCGGGCCATTCTAGCATAGGGCTGAGACGGTTTACCCTCATGATTCAACTCAGGGGTATTGATTCCAATCAACCGAACATTTTTCCCGTCTTGCAGTTTTACCGTATCACCATCAGCGACCCATTCGACAGTCGCACGGGTATCGATTCGATCCGCATCACAGGCAAACAGCGGTCCTGCTGGAAGTGCGAATATAAACACCACTCCAAACCGGGAAAGAAATGACATCAATGGCATCGAAAATCGCTTAGAAATACGGGAGATAAAACCATCCAGAAATGCAAAATACACGCTATTGTATCAAGCGTAAATCCTGCCAGGGCATTAGATGAATGGCGTTTTTCAATAGCGACATCCCGATATGATCACCAATCTGAACGATATTGCGTTTGACCACATGAGGGGGAAGGTCCATATGGAGATTAAGCTTGCTTTGATCTTGAAGGTCTACGATCACATTGGTGACGCCCGCAACCGTGACCATTTCCGAGATCCGTCCCTTGACGGGATTCTCTCTGATCCCACGCGAAGGTTGTGTTTTCCGGTGCAACAGTACGTCGGTGGCGGGGATACACCAGCACACCTTATCCCCCACCTGAAACTGGGGCTTGAAAGCCACCTCCAGTTGATAACCACACCAATCCAATTCCGTGAGATCCCTACGTTGTTGCTGCTTGGTCACTCGGGCCTCAAATAAATTACGTACATCGATCAAACGCGCCACTGTGGCATTTACCGGCTGCCTCATTACCTCATGAGGAGAGCCCTCCTGCAAGGTTTTCCCATTGTGTAACACTGATAATTTACCCGCGAGCATGCAGGCCTCATCTAAATCGTGAGTGACGAGCACGATAGGAACATTAAGCTCTCGAATCAATTGCAGCATCTCGATACGCAGTTTCCTGCGAGTCACCTGATCGACGGCGGAAAAGGGTTCATCCAGTAGCAGCACTGCCGGATCGCGCGCCAATGCCCTGGCAAGCGCCACCCGCTGCTGCTGACCTCCTGACAACACCGCGGGAAAACGAGACTCCAACCCCTGTAAATGCACTTTCTCCAGCAAGCGACGCGCCCGGTGGGCTTTCTCTGAAGCGGAACCCCCCGTCACGGCGAGACGCACATTATCAAGGGCCGAGAGATGCGGAAACAGGGCAAAATGTTGAAATAGCAAACCTACCCGCCGCCGTTGCGGTGTGAATCTGATCCGCCGAGAAGAATCAAACCAACAGTCTCCGCCACAGGCAACTTTACCCTGCACTGTATGACTGAGACCTGAAATACAGCGTAATACCGTGGACTTTCCACTGCCGGAAGGCCCCACTAAGGCGAGGACTTGCCCAGCTTCACAGCTCAATTCAACGTCCAATGGGATGGGACCTTCTTGAACCAGACGCACATACAAGGCCGAGGATGCATTGGCGGTAAAGGCGGACATTAGTGCCCTATCCATGTGATAATTGCGAGTTCAGTTAGCTTGTCAACGTTCACGGCAAGGCGCGCCTCGCAGGCAATGGCCATTCCCTTGTCAAGAGGCGCAACGCAGTCCGTGGGCGTTGACAAGCTAACCCGAAGGGCGCCCCTGTGGTGCCCTCGCCGCGGCGTTGCAGTGCTTGACAAGGGAACAAGGCCATTGCCTTCGCACTGCGCCTTGCTGCGAAACACCACAGGGACGCTGAATCCGTAATTATCACATGAATAGTGCACTAATCATATTCATCAAGTAGTTGCTCCAGCCCAGTGTCTTTCCAACTCCCTTGATGAGCTTAATGGGAA
>JAAEPA010000907.1 GCA_024222475.1 Gammaproteobacteria bacterium
TTAAACCCAATTGCTTGCAAGAATTGTTTTCTAACGAATCCGCGAGAGCCATCCTTACACACTACAGCCCCAACCCCCATATCGCCGAAACGAACTATGCCGTGATAGTCAACCTTTGGTAACTTCGGAGTTTTACTCATTGCCTGATACCTCTCTTCTGCATTCCGGGTTATTACATTTCGTTCCTTTTTCGTAATGCCATCCACATTGGCATTCACTCCAGCAGTCGCACGTCCCTTTTGGCGCGTTGCAAATGGCGCACTTCCATTCTGTTAATGGTCATTTAAACTGATCCACTACTGGCCAATAAAATTAATCCACCATCCAGTGTGGTTAATCAATTTTTTGTCCTAATATCCTTCCCTTTTGAACGCAACTAAGGGTGAGGACACAGATGACGGAGTGGATCATGATTCACAAGATTAAAGCTTTATATGACAATGGAAACGGCAGCTCAATGAGATCCATTGCGCGTGAGCTGGGGATATCCAGAAACACCGTGCGCAAGTATCTGCAACTGGATGTGCAAGCGATTGTGGGCAAGCAGGCGGAGTCAGGGCATGACAAGCGGCTGGACCCCTACCGGGCCTACCTGATTCACCTGCTCCAGAAGTATCCACGGCTGAGCGCGGTGAAAGTGCGGCGTAAGCTGAACGAGAAGATGGGTGAGATAGCGGTTGCCGGGCGCACGGTACGGCGCTATATGAACGAGTTGAAAAAGACCGTAGCCAGCCGGCAAAAGCGTTACTACGAGCCGGTACTGGACATGGTGCCTGGAGTTCAGTGCCAGGTGGACGGTGGCGAATTACGCCAGGTGACGATAGGTGGAGTGGCGACGGTGGTGTACTTTGTGGTCTTCGTGCTGTCTTACTCACGCCTGATGTACGTGGGTCTGAGTCGCCAGCCAGTAGACACAGAGCGGTTAGTCCACCTGCATGACGCCGCTTTTCGTTACTTCGGTGGGGTTGTGGAAGAGTGCGTGTATGATCAAACCAAGCTGGTGGTGCTCGACGAGACCTTTCGGGAGCTGAAGTTGAATGAACGGTTCCATGAATACGCGACGCGCGGCGGGTTTGATATACGAGCCTGCGAAGGTTACGACCCGGAAAGCAAGGGGCGAGTGGAAGCCGGAGTCAAGTACGTGAAAAACAATGGCCTGTACGCCGAGACCTTCGCGGATTGGGCGACGCTGGAAAGCTATCTGGCCGATTGGCTAGACAGCATCGCCAATGCTCGCGTGCATGGCACGACCCAGCAAGTGCCCAGGACCTTGTTCGAGGCCGAAGAGCGCGCGCGGCTCAAGCCCTACCTCAAGCCCAGCCTGGAGGTTTTTTCTTCCCCGACTCCCGCTCTGGAAATCCGCCAGGTGGACAAGACCGGACTGATCTCTTGGCAGGCCAACAAATATTCCGTGCCCGAGCGCTGGCAAAGCGCCCAAGTCGGTGTGCGTAGACAAGGCAACCATCTCCTCGTCCATGACCTGGAAAGCAGCCAGGAAATCGCCCGCCATACTCTAAGCGAGAGCAAAGGGCAAATCATTAAAAACACCAACCGCTATCGCAACCGCGAAAAACAGATAGCGAATTATGAACAGGCTATCCGGGAGCAAGTCGGCCAAGCTGAAGGAGAACGCCTGTGTGCCCTGCTTAAGGCCACTTCGCCCAAGATATACAAGGACCAATTGTTGGCGGCCAAACGTATTCTAGCCACGCACGGCGAGCTGAATTCAGCACTTCTGGAGCGCCTGCTCAGCCGATCGCGGCTGACCGCCACAGGTCTGCGTGACTTTCTTGACGCCTACACCCGACCACCGCAACCCCTGACCCCAAGCTCCTCTTCAAACCCGGCTTTGGCCCGCTACGCCGGAATTGCCGATAGCCAACCCGGAGGTAGTACCGCATGAGTACGCTAGAACACGTCGCCGGCCAATATAAGACCCTGTGCTTCAATGCCATTGCTAATAGCTTGGAACCCCTGCTCAAACAGGCCCAGGATAACGAACTCTCTTACCTTCAGTTCGCCCAACTCCTGGCCGACCACGAACTCAGACAGCGCGACCGCAAGCGCATCGAAAACAACCGTAAGCGGGCTAGCTTCCCAGTGCCTAAATTTCTGGAAGAGTTCGATTTCCAACACCAGACCACCATTACCAAACGCCAGGTCAACGCCTTGCTCGACTTTAGCTTTCTTGATCAGCGCGAAAACCTGGTCTTCATCGGCCCTCCCGGTGTGGGCAAGACGCATTTGGCCGTCAGCATCGGGATCAAAGCCATCGACCGGGGCTACAAAGTCCTGTTCACCTCGGCTCTAGGTCTGATAGAGAGCCTCGAACTGGCCGAACTCAAGGGAGAATTGAAAAACAAAATTAATACCCTACTCAAGTTCGACCTGCTCATCCTCGACGAACTGGGCTACCTACCCATGAACAAACAGGGTATGTACAACCTGTTTCAACTCATTCACGCCATGTATGAGTACCGCTCACTGTTGATTACCACCAACAAGGACTTTACCGCCTGGGGAGAGTTCTTCTTCGATGACAATGTGGCGGTTCCCATCGTGGACCGGATTATCCATCATTCACATATTTTTATGCTGGGAGGTGAGAGCTACAGATTAAGAAAAAAGTTGAATAGTTGAGTGGAATAGGTGGATCATTTTTTTTGGCCGAAAATGGTTTAGTTTGATTGGCCATTGACAATCGTACTCAAAGACGGCTCACTTCCTACCGTTTGGCAGGAGTATCACAGCCTAGCTCAGTATCAAAAAGAAAACCGACAGCATCGAAATTGGGGAAATCGACGACAACAGTTCCGCTGGGTCAATCAGATCCGTTACGAGTTCGGTAGCCATGGCAAAAA
>JAAEPA010000908.1 GCA_024222475.1 Gammaproteobacteria bacterium
AAAGCGATGGCTAGACAAGCGCACTTGCACGCTAAACAATAGGCTGTGAAGTCCTATTGTAAAGAGATGAGGTGTCGATGTTTAGTAAGATCTTCCAGCGGTTTATGGAAAAAAGCCCGGTGCCGGTGATGGTGCAAGTTCTTTTGGAACGTGCCCTGAGTGCGGACAAACTCAATCGGCTATTTGAGGGGGCAACGGATGCACAATATACCCGGTCGTTATTGTTCTCCTCGGTTTTCGAGCTTATGAATCTGGTGGTGTTCAAGACGTTCCCTTCGGTTAACGCGGCGTATAAAGAAAAAGGTGAACAGATCGGCGTATCGATCACCTCGGTTTACAATAAACTCAATGGCTTAGAGAGCAACACCTCGGCAACATTAGTTCGCGAGACAGCCGCTGAGAAGGCCCAGATCATTGAGGCCTTGGGGGGCACTCGGGAGCCTTGGTTAGAGGGATATCGGATCAAGGTGCTTGATGGCAACTGCATCGAAGCCACCGAACATCGTCTGGAGGTGCTCAGAGACACCAAGGCGGGTGCACTGCCTGGAAAATCTCTGGTGGTGTACGATCCCGCGTTGGAGATGGCCACCGATGTTTTCCCCTGTGAAGATGGACATGCTCAAGAACGTTCCTTGCTTGAGCAAGTATTGCCCACGGTCAACAAACGAGAGGTATGGATCACGGATAGAAACTTTTGTGTTCGCAACTTTCTTCTCGGAATCGCCCAGAGGGACGGATACTTTATCTGCAGAGAACATCAGGGGCTTTTCTGGGAAGAGCTCACATTACCCCGGTATGCCGGGCAGACCGATTCCGGAAAGCTCTATGAGCAATGGATCAAGATCATTGATGATGAAGGCAAAGCCCAGAAATATCGTCGCATCACCATCAAGCTCAAAACCGCTACCCGTGATGGCGAGACCGAGCTATTCATTCTCACAAATCTACCAAAATCCGTAGCCAAGGCTAAACTCATTGCTGAGATATATCGAAAACGTTGGCGCATCGAAACCATGTTTCAAGAACTCGAGGCTCACCTGCATTCAGAGATCAATACGCTGGGATACCCGAAGGCGGCGCTGTTCGGGTTTTGCGTTGCCCTGGTCGCCTACAATGTCTTGGCCGTGGTGAAAGCCGCTCTGCGCACCATGCACGGGGAGGAGACCATTGACAATGAGCTCTCCGGGTACTATCTGGCGGGGAATATTACCCGAACCCATGATGGGATGATGATTGCGCTGCCTGAAAACGAATGGCTTGTCTTTCAAACCATGCCGCTTCCTAAGCT
>JAAEPA010000909.1 GCA_024222475.1 Gammaproteobacteria bacterium
CCCTTGGACTTTCGGCGACAGTGTCTCTCACACTGTTCTCGTTACTCATGTCAGCATTCGCACTTCCGATACCTCCAGGAGTCCTCACGGATCTCCCTTCACAGGCTTACGGAACGCTCCGCTACCGCTCATGTCTTGCGACATGAACCCAAAGCTTCGGCACACGACTTGAGCCCCGCTACATTGTCGGCGCGGCAACCCTTATTTAGACCAGTGAGCTGTTACGCTTTCTTTAAATGATGGCTGCTTCTAAGCCAACATCCTGGTTGTTTTGGGGTCGCCACATCCTTTCACACTTAGTCGTGATTTAGGGGCCTTAGCTGTTGGTCAGGGTTGTTTCCCTCTCCACTACGGACGTTAGCACCCGCAGTGTGTCTGCCGGATAGTACTTCTCGGTATTCGGAGTTTGGTTAGGTTTGGTAAGGCTGTAGGCCCCCCTAGCCCATCCAGTGCTCTACCCCCGAGAGTATTCATCCGACGCTCTACCTAAATAGATTTCGCGGAGAACCAGCTATTTCCGGGTTTGATTGGCCTTTCACCCCTAGCCACAAGTCATCCCCGTCTTTTTCAACAGACGTGGGTTCGGCCCTTCAGTGCGTGTTACCGCACCTTCAGCCTGCTCATGGCTAGATCACACCGGTTTCGGGTCTAATCCGACGAACTGAACGCCCTGTTCAGACTCGCTTTCGCTACGCCTACACCTATCGGCTTAAGCTTGCTCGCCAGACTAAG
>JAAEPA010000910.1 GCA_024222475.1 Gammaproteobacteria bacterium
AAACGTTTCGACCTCCAGCCAGACAAAACCTTTGTGGGCCAGGCACAGCTTCATCTGGGTCGGTTCGGTCACAATTGTCGCATCGACCGGGTAATGCTTAAGCACGCCGGCCGTACCCAGGCTGGCATACTCCTCGTCGGCCACGGCAGCCAGTAGTACATCTCCTGACAGCGATATATTGGCCTCCGCCAGCGCTTTCATTGCCGCCATACATGCAGCCACACTGCCCTTCATATCATAGGCCCCCCGGCCATACAAGCTGCCCCCCCGGATTTCAGCCGAGAAGGGATCGGGCATACCCTCGATACCGACCGTATCAATATGCCCGTTGAGCATCAACGAGCGTCCTCCACCGTTGCCTTTCAAGATACCGACCACGCTGGCTCGGCCAGATTTGGGTTCGTGACTGGCCACATCCAGGTTTAGGCTACCCAGCACCTGTGCTATATATTGGGCAATGTTAGCCTCGCCTGCACCGCCCGGTACCAAGTCAGGGTTAATCGACTCGATGCGGACCAGATCGATCAATGTTTGGGTCAAATATTCGCGGTCAATTGTTAAATTCAAGATGGTCTCCTGGATTTCCTGAAGAGTCGCCTTTATGAACATAAGGATTTTACCGCCAGGTTCACAGACAGTCGATAATAATCGTACGCGGTGACCACCTCAAAGCCACATTTCTCATATAGCAACAACGCGCTTTTGTTTTCCGTGGCAACCTCCAGCACAATATTTTGATGGTTTTGAGCGATAAGCTGTTCAACAGTGTGGCCTAATATCATTGTCCCGTAGCCCTGACCTCGATACTTGGGGAAAAGGCAGAAACCTGAAATATAGATTTCCGCCCCGGTCAGGACCACTTGAATCTTGCCCACAGTTATTTTATCGACGATGGCCATCCAAAACTGCCGGTTCGAGTCGGCTAGCTCTGCTTCCCGACGGATTTGGAGAGCGTTATCTGAGACATCGAAACACACCTTATCCAACTGAAAGATAGTGGCGATGTCAGCGGATTGGGCTTGACGTAGGTGCAGTTCCGGCTTGGAGATTGACTTGACGGTTGTCTTTAAGGCCATCTTATACTCTGAAAATTCGTATTGAGCCTCAATTGCCTGCATACTGCCGGTGCCGGAAGTCGACGTCTGTTCACAGATAAAAAGAAGGTCCGGAATACCTCGCCGTTTGATCTCCGGACCGGCTGCGGCTAACAATTGCCTAAAGATGCCCTGCCTGCGATAATCCGGCCGAACCATTGTACTAACTTCAGCCTCTTTATTGTTGAAGGCATATAGGGCCAGATAGCCAATCAACGCATCATCTTCGTAAT
>JAAEPA010000911.1 GCA_024222475.1 Gammaproteobacteria bacterium
ACCGACTTTCTATAATGCCTGCGAGAAACGCGTTCATGCACATTCCGATTCAAACTGTAACGCCAGGAGGATTCAGATGAAAGATTTTTCTGTAGACGACTTCGCCGCCATTGTCGGTATAGACTGGGCCGATAAGAAACATGATATCTGTGAGTTACCCGTCGGAACCAGGGACTATCAATGGTCAGTCATCTCGAGTAAACCGGACCAGCTTCATGCCTGGGCCATGGCGCTTGAAAAACGTTATCCCGATCAACTTGTTGCCGTAGCCTGTGAGCTCAAAAAGGGCCCGCTGATCTACGCACTCAGTCAGTACCGCAACCTGGTCCTGTTCCCCATCAACCCCTTGTCACTGGCGAAGTATCGCAAGGCCTTCTTTCTCAGTGGCGCCAAGGATGATCCGGGTGACGCCTTCCTGCAAACCGAGATGCTCGAAAAACATATGGACCGGCTCAAGCCCATCGAGCCCGAATCACCCGAGGTGCGCGCACTGGCTCAGCTACTGGAATATCGCCGTAAGCTGGTGCAGGACCGGGTGGATCTGAGCAACAGCATTGGCGCAACACTGAAAAACTATTACCCGCAAGTCCTTGACTGGTTTAAGGAAAAAGATACCCACATCTTCTGCGACTTCGTCATCAAGTGGCCATCGCTACCACAGGCCAAACGCGCGCGAAAACAAACCATGATCGAATTCTTCAATGCCCACAACGCACGCTATACCCAGGTCAATCTAGCCCGCATCGACGCCATCAAAGCAGCGGTCGCATTGACCGATGATGCCGCCATCATTCAACCGAATCTCATGTTGATCGAGATCCTCATGCCGCAGTTGAAACAGTTGCTCGATGGCATCAAGCGCCTGGACGATGAAATCAAACGTCGCTATCAATTGCTGGATGATCGATACCTGTTCGATAGCCTGCCGGGTGCCGGGCCGCAATTTGCACCGCGACTGCTGGTCGCCTTTGGGACCAACCGGGATCGCTACCAGGTCGCCGCTGAGCTACAGAAATACAGCGGTGTCGCACCCGTGATCGAAAGAAGTGGTCAGAAGAGTTGGACGCACTGGCGCTACAGTTGCCCGACCTTCCTGCGACAGTCCTTTGTCGAATGGGCCGGGCTGACGGTTCGATACTCCTTCTGGGCCCGGGCCTACTATCAACAGCAGGAGGCCAGGGGGAAACCGCACAATACTATTATTCGAGCACTCGCCTTCAAGTGGATCAGAATCATTTTCCGGTGCTGGAAAGACCATAAACCTTATGACGAATCGAAGTATCTTGAAGCCTTGAAGAAGCGTAATTCACCTCTTCTGAAATTCGCCGTACTTTCTTGAATTAGGGGTGGCGGTCCACCTCAGGGCGTGTTGTTATGTTGTTTTTTGCTTCGCCGAACCATGACCTTGGGGAGCACTCAGTCTTTCTTCGCAAAAGTGAAGTATTTGACCTGTGGCTTCATCTTTCACGATCTCAATATATTTATCATTTAGTCGATCGATGTACCTCTGGTGATTAACGAGCCTGCTTAAATCACGAGAATAGCTATATGAATTGAAGCCTTCTGATAAGACTTTCTTCTTGCCAGAAATTCTAGTGTCCTTGCATTTAAATTTGATGC
>JAAEPA010000912.1 GCA_024222475.1 Gammaproteobacteria bacterium
ATCAACAATCCAAACCAGGCCTTCAGGTTCCACGCCAAGGCCGCCATGATCATGTAGGCCCAGTTACTATTCAAATCCCGTACCGGAAGGCGCATGGCGTTCACGCCATTCTTTAGCTGCTCGTTGATGTTCTCCTGGTCGCACCGTTGATTGGCCAGTTTCACCACCTCGGCCGCCGTGATGTCCCTGCGCGTGGTGATGTAGAAGAAATAACGGATGTCGTCAAAGAGCACTTGCTCGCCTTTCTCGATGCTCAGGTTCTTGCGAACCACGACCATCCGGTAGTCCTCGTCACACTTGTTCGGACGGTAATCGAACTCCGCCACCTCCTCGCTGTTCAAACGAATATTCTTATAGCCTCGTTCGCGTACAATCTGTTCCTTGACATTCTCCGGCCGCTCCCGCTCCTCGGTCTGGACAATGTACTTCGGTTCCCGCTCCAACGGCGCCCAGGCAGCCTCAGGAAGGGCTTCGGCGTGATTTACCAACCAGGACTGGGCATCCATACCAAATATGAAATCCACCCGTTCCGACCAGCGGTCAAAATGGGCCGTGAGCGAAAAATCCGTATCGCCCCGCATGCAGATCTTCTTGGCATGTCCGGACATCAGTGCGATCGCCCGATCGAGCCACACCGCCGAGTCCTGGTGACTGGGCACATTCCCCGGGCGATTCACGATATACAAGACCTCCTTGGTCTTGGCCAGCGAGATGATCAATGGATGGTAACCCCATATCCCTTTGTACGAGATATCCATCCCCTCTTTGCACTCCCCAAGGGTATCGGCCAACGTCCCATCGACATCGATATACGTCCAGCCCCGAAAGAGTCCAGGCATGGTCGACCAAACACGCTCCCTTGCATCGTTGATGGCAACCATTAGCTTCAGGTTATCGCTCTCGTCAAACCGACGGGTAAAATCGCCCGCGGTGGTCGGGTCCGGAATACGTTGGGCACCCAGTGCATCCAGGTATACTTCGTCATTGCGTCGCAGTTCAATATCTTCCAAACGATGGCCACCAAGCAAAACGTTGTAGGCAATGTTTAATACATGGTCCGATTCGTGATACGGGACATGAACTTTCAGAAGTTGAAGATACGCATCGAATTCTTCATCTAAACCAATCTCTTTAACCAGCGTGTGAATGGCGCCAATACCGCCATAGTTCATCGCCCTGGTCTTATCACTCATCTCATAGTGAATGTTGCTGGCTCCCAGGATCGGTTTGGGTTGATCTTCCCAATGCTTTTTTCCCAATCTTTTTTTGATTTCTCTGCCTAATCTCCGCAACGTCTTTGTGCGCTTTTGTATCGCTCTCTTACTCACTTGAAATACGCCTTTTTTAGTAATTATTAAATCATGAGCGCACATTATATACTTTATTATCAATTGGTTACACTGTTTTTAATAGGAAGACTAAATAATTACACTTGTTTCAGGATTAGTTTGAGCAGAGAGCACGGGGTCACCCATTAGCCTCCTTTGGTCACCCATTAGCCTCCTTTGGTCAAGCGCGTAAAGCACCCTCTCATGCAAAAATACTCTATTTTTTGCATGTTTCGTATATGGCCAGCTTACTCCGGACTTGCGTTGGCCACCATGCAAGGCATGGATGCCGCGCAGTACAGGACGTACGAAGTGGTCCAGGGACTGGGCCGCGTAACCGGGATCCACCTATGGTGGTCGAAGTGGTATAGCTTTCCTAAACCACCATAACCAGCAAACGTCTACTACCCCGCCCTGTAGACTCGTTTCTGTCTCACTTTATGTCCTATACACTGCTTATTATTTACTCAAGCCTTGAATCTGCCGCCAATTAGATAGCGATACGCCTCCACTGCTCAACACGCACCCGTCTTCTCTATTGGTTGGCGTCGTTTTTATCAGTCAGCCTATCAACAAGCTGACACGCACCAGTCACCCATCAGGTTCAAGGCGCGGGGCTTCCTGATTACAGGAAGAATTCCCGAACCCCCGGCTCATTCGAGCCCCAGAAAATTGTCGGTGCCAAACACTCGTCTAATTGCCATGACGGCAACAGGTTTATGGTTCCCCGTATAAACGGGCCAGACTCACGTGGCTCGAGGTTTGGGCGTATCAGTAGTACTCGGTGATCACTATCACATATGAAGGTTGAGAGGCATTCCAATCAGGCCTGGTGGTTTCTAGCCAACCCCATCATAGGTTCCACCCCTCAACCAAACCGTTTAACCGTAAAGTTTTTTGGAATCGAACGGAACTTGATCCCGCATTACATAATATCCAGCCCTCGCTAGCTTGTGCGCCAATGCCTTGATCGCGACCACACGTTTCGTTGCGGCCATTTTGCGCTGGTAATAGCGCTTTGCCGGATCGTGGTAGCGGATTGCGAAGTTGGCCGCTTCCACGAAGGCCCAAGACAGGTATTTGTTGCCATTCTTGGCGTTGCCTTTACCCTTCTTCTTGCCGTTGCTCAAGCGTGCGCTGTTGACACAGCGACAGTAGGAGGCAAAATTCCCAACATTTTCGAAACGACTTATATCTCCGGTCTCCAACATGATGGTTAGCGCAAGGATCTTGCCAATGCCATCAATGCTCAATAAGTAGCGATAGCGCGGATCGAGCTTGGCCTGCGAAAGTACTGCTTTCTCAATCAGTTGGATCTGCATGTCCAGCGCCTGCATGACAACGCGATTGCTGTTGATCGCCAGTATCAGGCTCGGGTCGTCAAAGTGCCGTTCAATTAGCTCCAGTGTCAGCCGTTTAACCGTGTTACCACTTAAACGCGCACCGGTATTTCGGCAATGAAGGTTCTGAATGCTCAATATATTCGCAGTACGTTGCTGCACCAGTTGGCTGCGCTTGCGTAACAGATCCCGCAACGGCCGCACCTCTTTTGGATAAATATACCCCGTGGGAAGTATGCCCAGGCGCAGCAAATGCGCCAGCCAGAAAGTATCCGTGTTATCGTCTGTGTGCTTCAATCCCTCGTATTGCTTTACCGCAGCAGTATTGACCAGGTGAACCAGGTAACCGGCATCCATCAACCCATCTACCAGCCAATACCAGTTGAAGGTCGACTCCACTGCGATCCCCGTGATGTCGTCCTTAAATGGTGCAAATGCCCTTAATACGACATCAAGCTCACAGGGAGTCTTTTTCCTCATCTTCACTTCATCCTGCTCGTTGATCAGTCCACAAACTGCATTAGTTGAATGTAAATCAATCGCGCCATATAGTTTCATCTCAGCCCCCTATTGGTTGGTTTTTGCACCGCTAGTTTAAACCCTGGCGCTGGCCGTAGGGGGCTGGCTAGATGATTATCAGAACGTAACTTTATACCAAGGCGCCGACAAGTAGTACGGCAGCGTGGGCAACGACGAGGTCTCGGGCGGGGAAGGCAA
>JAAEPA010000913.1 GCA_024222475.1 Gammaproteobacteria bacterium
ACAGCGCGCATGGAAAAAAAAGCATATAATGTTTGGATACACACGATCGCGCCTCTCCGGTGTGCCGCTTGAGGAGCGCACGTATCTGAACGCATATCAATGCGGTTTATGTCATGTGCTTCGCCGAGAATATGGGCTGCCCACGAGTCTATTAGCGGGTCATGAGGGCCGCCTGCTATCCTTACTAGTACAGCAAATGCTAAATGACTAACAATAGTTCTTGACAAAACCCTCAGTGTTTGCGACCCTAATTTCGGGTAATAGCAGGCAGATTAGGAGGGTAACCATGGGTGTAGCAAAGTATATAATTAAATTAACAGAAGAGGAACGCTCGGAGCTTGAACGCATAATAAGGAAACATACTACAAGCCAGAGCGAAGCGCGGCGCGCAAAGATTATTCTGATGGCCGACGAAGGAACCAAGCGTATGGCGATTGCTCAAGAATTGGGGATTGCGCAGGAGAATGTTGTCACGACCTGGATCAAGCGTTGGCTGGAAATGTCGGACCGGGCGGTAACTGAAAGATTGCAAGACTTGCCGCGATCAGGTGCGCCTGACACGTTCACGCCGGAGCAGCTGTGCCAAATTGTTGCGCTGGCGTGCGAGAACCCCGAGAAGTACGAT
>JAAEPA010000914.1 GCA_024222475.1 Gammaproteobacteria bacterium
CAGCCTCCAGTGTAAACTTGACAGAATAGTACCAGCGTCATAGAAAGAAGAATTATCGGCCATTATATTAGGTACTCATCACTTGAACGATATCCCTCTGGGTATGCTGTTTGGCATACTTTTTCTTCTGATTATACTATCAGCCTTTTTCTCCGGTTCCGAAACGGCGTTAATGACAATTAACCGCTATCGATTGCGCCATATGAAAAACAATGGCCACCCTGGAGCCACCTGCGCCCACAACATACTCAAGCGACCCGACCGCCTTATCGGCATGATCCTGCTGGGGAATAACTTTGTAAATATCCTGGCATCATCTTTAGCCACTATAATAGCGATCAGAATCGGCGGTGAGGGCGCTATAGCGATAGCCGCAGGTATACTGACCCTGGTGATACTGATATTTGCCGAGGTCACACCCAAAACGCTGGCAGCACTCTATCCGGAACGCTTGGCATTCCCTGCCGCCTTTGTCTACAAGCCTCTGATGCGACTGCTCTACCCGATCATCTGGGTGGTTAACTGGATCGCAAATGGCCTACTGCTGCGTGTGTTTGGTGTAAGCGCTGAAAACAGCAAAGGCCAGAACCTGAGTCAGGATGAGTTACGCACAGTGGTGGCCGAAGCCGGAGCCATGGTTCCAAAACGCCACCGGAAGATGCTGCTCAGTGTGCTGGATCTGCAAAA
>JAAEPA010000915.1 GCA_024222475.1 Gammaproteobacteria bacterium
AGCGCAGGTCGACATAGCCTATGCTCGCGCCCACCGTTAACCCGGACTCGGTTTTATCTTCGATCTGAAAACTAATCTCGCTGATCTGCGCCTCGCGGTTATCGCGTTTGAATTCCCAGTCCGAATCGTAGTTTCCAACCTCAAACGAAATGCCGGTCAAGTCTGCAGCTGCCAGACTAGAGAAAAATAACAGTAGCAATATACTAAATCGCACCGCTCACCAACTGTAGCCCCTGTAACAGGTTGGGCAGGGACGTTTGCGCCCGCCACAGCCGGCCTGTATCACGACGAGACACAGATGCATACCGGCAATGCCGTTTGGAGACTGTTTTCAGTGCTTACTGGCATGATCCCTCCAATACCGAAGCGGGATGGCTACTATAGGAAGCTCGGCATAAGTCATTCCCGGATCAGCCGGGCCGCGCAGGTCCGGGACAAGCTCTGACTTAGCAGAGCACGAAAAACGCAAAATATGATTTTGCGTTTTGCTTCATTATTCAATTTCTCACGCGATCGAAAAATGGCGGCATATCCCTGTGCCGCGGGAATCTCTGCCTTTTGCAGAGATTCCTATAGAACACCAAGTCGTTGTAACTGCGACCGATCGCTGATCCTTTCACATTCAGTGCCAATCCAGCTTGCCACCTCATCGATGATTTGTTCGGGCTTCTTGCCTTCGGGATCTATGGGTTTTCCAATTACAACCCGGATGGTGCCAGGCCACTTGATCCAGCTGTGCCGGGGCCAGAACTCACCCGCATTA
>JAAEPA010000916.1 GCA_024222475.1 Gammaproteobacteria bacterium
ATTGTCGAGCATGCGGATGGCGGTGGTGATGGTCTTCTCCAATTTATCCATCATCAGTCCTTGCTCGTTGATGTGGCGGGCCAGATTGATCGAGCCTAGATTACACACCGCGATCTCATCGTCCGAGGTATTGAGGGTGATCTCGGTGCACAGATTCGAAGAATGTACCACCCCCTGATGGCCCTGTGGCGAGCGTAGGTTGCAGGGATCTTTGAAAGCCAGCCATGGATGGCCAGTCTCATAGAGCATGCCCAGCATTTTACGCCACAGATCGACGGCCGGTATGCGCTTGAAGTTCTTGATCTCCCCGCGGTCAGCCTGCTGTTCATACTCGGTATAACGTTGTTCAAATTCCTGACCGTATAAATCGTGGAGATCCGAGGTCTCTACCGGTGAAAACAGGGTCCATTGCTGCCCTTCTTCGATCCGTTTCATGAACAGGTCCGGTACCCAGTTAGCGGTATTCATGTCATGGGTGCGACGCCGATCGTCACCGGTATTTTTTCTAAGATCGAGAAATTCTTCGATATCCAGGTGCCAGCTTTCCAGATAGGCGCACATCGCCCCCTTACGCTTACCGCCTTGATTAACGGCCACTGCAGTGTCATTAGCCACCTTGAGAAATGGCACGACACCCTGTGACTTGCCGTTAGTGCCCTTGATGTGTGAGCCCATGGCACGCACCCGTGACCAGTCATTGCCCAAGCCACCGGCAAACTTAGACAACATGGCATCGTCCTTGATGGACTCGAAGATACCGTGCAAATCATCCGGGACGGTAGTCAAATAACAGGAGGAGAGCTGTGGGCGCAGGGTGCCGGAATTGAACAGGGTTGGGGTAGAGCTCATGAAGTCGAAAGAGGACAGCAGATGATAAAATTCGATGGTGCGCGCCTCGCGTTCTACCTCATTGGTGGCCAGCCCCATGGCCACGCGCATGAAAAAGGCCTGAGGTAGTTCGAAACGGGTTCCGTGATGGTGGATGAAATAACGGTCGTACAGGGTTTGTAGGCCCAGGTAGGTGAATTGATGGTCTCGTTGCGAAACAATGGCCTTGCCGAGGCTCTCCAAGTCATATTCAGTAGCCAGTCTCGCATCGACTAATTCCAGTTCGGCGGCTCGCTTGATATAAGCGGTGAAATATTCAGCATACTGATCAGTCATTTCGGCATGGGTAGCCTCGGCTGAGTAGCCATAGACAAAACTCAATGCCTCGTGGCGCAGATTATCGAGTAGCAACCGTGCAGCGACGTGGCTGTAGTTGGGTTCCTTTTCAATCAAGGTGCGGGCACTCATCGTCAATGCGCTGCCAACCTCCTGTTCCGGAATGCCGTCATATAGGTTGCGCAGGGTTTCGTCGATGATCGGTTGAGGATCAACGTGGGGGGTCTCGCGGCAGGCCTCGGCGACCACCCGACTCAGACGATCAAGATCCAGGGGCTTATTAACGCCTTCGGAAGTGCTGACGTGGAGTACGGTCCGAGCATCGGTTTCGCTGGTTTCGAGCTTGCGGGCTCGTTGTTCCGCACGAGCCTTGGCGCGCCCCTCTCGGTACAAGACATAGGCCCTGGCTACCTTGTGGTGGCCCTCACGCATCAGCGCCAGTTCCACCTGATCCTGAATGTCCTCGATATGGAAGGTGCCGCCGTCCGGGCGACTGCGGGTAAGGGCATAAATGACCTTGTCGGTCAA
>JAAEPA010000917.1 GCA_024222475.1 Gammaproteobacteria bacterium
AAGATGCTCTGTGTACGCTTCACCCCTGTTGTTCACCTGTGCTACAGTTTCCATACCATTCACATCGCTGTCCGTCACAGGCGCAACACTCGATACGGGTGGGTGGTTAGCCCTTACGAGAGATCCTCCTGATCCCTCCCCGACCGGGACTTGCACCCGGCAAGAAACACCAAGCTTTGCTTGGCGCACTAAAGATAAATTTCAACATTCCTGAACTAAATAGCGACTGGCTGCATCGTAAACACTCGTGATTTCTTTGAGGCTGATTTCAAATCACCACGACGCAGGTCTTCACGAACGTCATCTAGCTTATAAGCATCTTGAAGCGACAAATATGGCGCCCATTCGTCATCAGTGACAACTAGTTCCACATCAACCTCTGCTACATATCGTCCTTCGTGGATATATTTGGTCTTCTTACGTGTTTTCATCGCTTACGCTCCGTATAATTCTTGTTCCAACGTTCGGGATCTGGCCGGTATGCTGTTACCAACACCGCGGGACGTTCATGCCTCCTCGGAATACCCCAAACCACATGAACTGGCTGCCCATTTTTATCAGCTTGCAGCACCAACACAGATGCCCCTTTGGGATAGTGTGGATAATGTTCTATCGGGATAGCGCTTCCAAGTCCACCCACTATCTCGCGAGCAGTCAAATCATCGTTGGCAAGTTCGTCATAGCCATGTTCTGAGATGCGAACAGCACCAGACACAACAAGCTTCTTGATTTTCTCCAGCGTGTTACTCACATCTTTTTCCTAGTCTTGCCTGTCACTCTTTCTCGCTAAGTGGTAATTAGCCTCAAAACGCATGGTACGGATCACATTCAATTTCATTGACGATCTTTTTCAGATCTTTCGTTGGTTGCAGTTCCGGGTATTTTTCCCAACGGCCGTTTGCTCGCACCCAATAGAGTTGCCATTTTAATGACTTTTCGTCACGCTTGAATTTGGCGATTGGCATTTCAGTCCACTTATCTTTTAGCTGCCAATGGGGTCTTGATTCTACGATTTTTACATCATCAGGTGAGAAGGAACCCGATTTCTACAATATTTACCGACGATGTTCTCAATAGCTTTCTTATCTATTTCTTTAAAAGACATTTTCATCTACTCTCTATATCACTTAACGGCGGTTTGTTCTGCCGCATATCTCTATAATTTATAGGATAGATGCAGATGTATACCCAGATCATGCTGATTATACCCTCAAAATAGTCAAATTTTACCAATCGCTCTTGGTTCAGCCTAAGAGGCATTTACTGACTTTTCAAAAGCGGACATATTTTCACTCTTAGTTATGAATCATGTATAACATACATATGTTATTCTGCGCTTTTTTATAACATGTATGAGCATCTATTGTTAAACATAGCATCGCCAAGACGAGCCCGTATTTTCATAGTAAAATCGGTCCCCGCATCATCTCCACATCCATCCACTAACGACTGCTCGTCCAAGGACCCCAATGAAAAACCTGTGGAATGACACCGAAGCCAAGGTCTTTACCGATGACTTGAGTCTGCGGGTCTACAGCTCCCGGCTGTTGGGCCGCGACCCCGAATTGGTGCTGCATGGTGGCGGCAATACCTCGGTAAAGATCTATGAAACCAATCTGCTTGGAGAACAAGAAGACATCCTTTATGTCAAAGGCAGCGGCTGGGATCTGGCCACGATCGAGGCACCTGGATTTACCCCGGTACGGATGGCTCATCTGCTCAAGCTGGCCCAGATGGATCAGCTCAGCGACATCCAGATGGTCAATGAATTGAAGACCCATATGACCGATGCGGCGGCCCCGACGCCTTCCGTGGAAACGATTTTGCATGCCGCATTGCCCTACAGATTCGTCGACCATACCCATGCGGACGCCATCGTTACCATCACCAATACCGAGGATAGCGAAGGCCGTATCCGGGAGATCTACCACGATGACGTGGTGATCATTCCTTATGTCATGCCGGGGTTCGATTTGGCCAAGCTGGTGGCCGAACGTTTTGCGCAACAGGCGGGGCCATCTACCCTGGGCATGGTGTTGATGAATCATGGGATTTTCAGCTTTGGCGAGACTGCCAAGGAATCCTATGACCGCATGATCAACTTGGTCAGCCGGGCCGAACAGTATTTAAAGGCGAACCAGGCCTGGGATCTTCCCCCCTGCCCTACGGTTACCACAACGGCTGATACCCGACTCGATGTGGCAGAGTTGCGCACGGCCTTGTCCGAGACGGCGAATGTACCCCTCATCGTGCGCTGTTATCGCGATGATGCCGCATTGGCCTTTGCCCGGCGAGACGATATCGGTCGTATCAGCCAGCAGGGTCCGGCCACCCCGGATCATGTGATTCGAACCAAGCGGCTGCCAATGCTGGGCCGCGACCTCAAGACCTACGTCCGAAACTATAAGACCTATTTCGAACAACATGCCCCTAATCAGGTGACCATGTTGGATCCGGCCCCAAGGGTTGTGCTCGATGCGGATCTAGGCATGTGCACGGTCGGACGAAAAGCGGTAGAGACCAAGATCAATGCGGACCTCTATCGACACACCATGGCGATCATTCAACGCAGTGAACTCCTTGGAGGTTACCGTGCCCTGCCCTCTTCCGATATCTTCGATGTGGAATACTGGGAATTGGAACAAGCCAAATTACGCAAAGGCGCTCAGGCTGCGATATTTACCGGAGAGATCACCCTGGTAACCGGCGCCGCATCAGGCATCGGCAAGGCCTGTGTGGAATCAATGCTGGCCCGTGGTGCTGCCGTCATCGGCCTGGACATAAACCCCGCCATCGAGACTTTATTCGATCGGGAGGATTACCTCGGTATCCGCTGCGATGTGACAGATACCTCGGGCATCCGCGGTGCACTCGAATCAGCCACACATCGGTTTGGCGGTCTGGACATGCTGGTGCTCAACGCCGGTATATTTCCGGGGGGATGCCGGATTGCGCAGCTGTCCGACCAGGATTGGCGCCAAGTCATGGCCATTAATCTGGATTCCAATCTTGCGCTCCTGCGCGAGAGCCATCCCCTACTCGGCCTGGCGCCCAATTCGGGCCGGGTGGTCATCATCGGTTCCAAGAATGTACCCGCCCCCGGCCCCGGAGCTGCGGCCTATTCTGCCTCCAAGGCCGCGCTAAATCAGTTGATGCGGGTAACGGCCTTGGAGTGGGCGCAAGACGGTATTCGTATTAATACCCTGCACCCGGATGCCGTATTCGATACCGGGCTTTGGACCGACGAAGTGCTGGCGGCACGGGCTGGCCATTACGGCTTGAGCGTTTCCGAATACAAGACCAAGAACCTGCTGAAAACTCAGGTCAAAAGCTGCGATGTGGCCGAGATGGCGGCCGAGATGTGCGGCCCATTGTTCCAAAAGACCACGGCCGCACAGATACCCATCGATGGTGGGAACGATCGCGTGGTTTGATACACCACTAGGAGGCTGTCGGGTTTAGGTGATCGTAGCGAGGGAAAGACGGTTTGAGGTGGATTTTTCGATCGTTTGAGGAGAATAGCCGTAGCGTGTAACGAAAAGGATCGGGAAGTCTAGCCAAATCCGGCTTTTCCGCAGTAGATCAGCCCTAAATCCGACAGCCTCCTAGACGGTCAAAACAGATTCATGCCGATCTCGCACGCGCTCCAACGCTTCGGCCACAAGCGGTATGCATCCGGACCAATCCCTAGGTCTGTGCTGACGAATGAGGCGCATGCTCGAATACCAGGACGTGGTCTCCCCTTCCAGCCCCCAACACCAATCGGGGCTGTGGGACAACAGTGTCCAGACGGGTTTGCCCAGGGCGCCGGCCAGGTGAACCTCCGGAGTATCGACCCCAATCACTAGATCGAGCTGCTTGATCAACAATGCGGTATCGCCATAGTGTCGCAGCACGCCGCTGAGATCGTGCACCTGCAACCCGGCCGGCAGCTCGCTGAGCTGCGCCTGCTGCTCCCCTTTTTGCAGACTGTATATTTCGATGCCGGGAGTACCCAGCAGCGGCAGGAATTGACGCACATGGCAGGAACGCTGACGGTCGCCCCTATAGGCAGGGCTGCCGGCCCAGACGATACCGACCTTGAGACTTGAAGTGGGCGGCAGCGAGAGAGTCTTGCCTGCATCGCTGCGTCTGTGGATAAGCTCACCGTCGATATAGGGGATAGTGGCCGGAATGTTCTCCGGTTTAGTACTGAACACCCGAGGCAGACTCATAATGGGCAGATAGGTGTCGAACTCTGTCAACTGTATCTGATCCGGCAGGCGCAACTGGCCGATGCCCGAGACCGCAGCAAAAACCGGCTGCAGATCCTGCGGGCAGACTACGATCAGTTTGGCGCAGCGTCGTGCCGCCAGAGGAAAGTAACGGGCCATTTGGATGGCGGCACCGGCACCCGGTTCGGTATGAATCAGCAAGGTCTTTTTGCTTATGAAACTGCCATCCCACTGAGGATGGGGACAGGCAAAGGGGATAAAGCCGGGGGTACGCCAGCGCCATTCGTACTCAGCAAACCCTGCGGTGTAGTCGCCAAGCTGCAGCAGGGTTATGCCCAGATTGAAGTGGGCTTGGGCGTGGTCGGGCTGAAGCTCTATGGCCTTCCTGTAGCATTCGACGGCTCGCTCTGGCCGGCGCCTGCAGCTGTTGAGATAACCCAGGCTATTATAGGCCTCGGCCCGCTCAGGCTCTGTTTCAATGACCCGTTTAATATGCCGGATGGCTTCGTCATAGCGACCGTCATCTCCCAAGGCAACACCGAGATTGAAACGCGCATTGGGAAACTCCGGCTGCAGAACGAGACATTCCTGAAAGAAATTAATCGCCTCCTCCAGCCGACCCTTCTGATACGCCGCCATGCCCTGCTGGAAATGAAAGGCGGGGGATCTTTTGAGCTCATCCTCGGTGGGCAGAGCAACCTCAGAAAGGGCCTCATCCGGCAACACATAGGACGAAGCCAGGCGCGGATCGTCCCACTCCAACAGTTCAGGAAACGAGACGCCGGGCAGCACCTGAACGGCGAAGATCTCCTGCACCCCCTCCTCGAAGCGCAGGAATCCCACCGTCTGGCCGGTCTCGATGTTCACCACCCAGACCCCGCAGGTGCGTTCCTTGAGACGTTTGACCAGCGGGATGCCGCTAAACACCGCGCTCTCTCGCACCTGAGACAGCCCAATGAAGGCCAGCGGCCCGTAGAAATCCAGCCCACGGGTGAAGCCCGGAGTCTTGGCAACCGTCTTCCAGCGCCCGCGCCGTGGATCGGCCACGGCCAGACTGCCCTCGCCCGACTCCAGCAGCCACAGCTTGTCCCGGTACCAACGCGGCGAGTGAGGCATGGAAAGCCCTTGCAGCAGCATCTCGTTGCTGTGGATGTCCATGAGGATGCCACCGTGCGCCTTGTTAGCCCGCCAGCCCCCGGCGCTGTCGGTATCACCCAGCGCAGTGACGTACTTGGGCCGCCCGTCCACCATGCACAGACCATTGAGATGGCAGCGGTCCTCGGGTGCCAGAGCGCTTACGAACGGTGGTCTCCAGCGCGGGTAAAAACTGTGGTCAGCATCCAGAGTGCACAGACAACAGAAACGCGTATTGACCATCCACAGTTCACCATCGCGATCCCAGGCCAGTTCGTGAATATCGATGTCGCCGGTGACGTGAATGCGCCGCGGCAGATAGCAGGCATCGTGCTTTCCCGGCGGCTCAAGCTTGGGCGCCAGAGCCGGCATGTTATGATAGTGCCAAACGGTATTGGTGCCGCCGATAGTGAGCCGTTTAGCATCGGCGCTTACTCCCATAGGCTTGGAAAAATTGCGAAAATGAGTATTGATGGTACCGCCATCGTTACGCACCGCAATGACCTTACCCGCCTGATAGGTGGAAACGATCAGACTGATCTTAAGCTGTTCGAACAGCTCCGGTAGGCTGGATGTGTAGACGCTGCGCAGCGCAGCGCTTGGTGCAGCTGCGGGCAGGCTGCTGGCAGTGGACATCGACAACTCCTTGGTGCGGGTATGGGACCTATTTAGGTCGGCAATCCATCGCCGATATTTTTCTTAAACACTCAACGCCGTATGACCGTTGTCACCTGCTTGACCTTGTTATCACTCGGGTCAGCATCCTCTCCGCCATGCTTCACTCTAGCGCGATTAATGATTTCGCCTTTCTTTCTTGGCTTGACCACGATCTCCAGGCTATGCTCGGCGCCGCTATCTAGGTTACCAAGCACGCACTTCACCCGATGGTGACTCTCCTTGCAGTTTTCAGGAATAGAGACCAGCTTGACCGAGCGTGGCAGCGCATCCAAAACACGCACGTGGCTTGCCGTCACCAAGCCTGCGTTGCGCACGGTTAGGGTATAGGTCAGAGGCCTGCCAACTCTTATCGGATCGAGAGAATCGATCTTTTCGATTACTAGGTCTGGCACTTCGGGAACCATCAAATGCTCGAACTCGAAGGCACCGATGTCACAAGCTGTCCCCTGCGGGCGAGCCACACCGCGCTGATCGGTGTCTGGGGGAGGACAATCCGGCCCCGCCGCATCGATGGCAGGACTGCCTTGGACCAAGGCATGGGTAATTGTAGGGCCGCCATTGTTTCCGCCGATGGTGTCTAAGATATTGTTCAATGCGGTAGGCTGAGTACCGTCGCTGGTGGCGGTGATGTCGGTGATGCCTGGGATAAAACCATCGAGTGCTTCGGCATTACTCACTCCGTCATGGCCGAACATGTTGAAATTATTAGCAACTAAAATTCCTCCATTTCCTACTGATATTTCCTTCGAAGGAATGCTCTCGTAGTGAAAATTACCAGAAACCAAAGTACGTCCCAGCACCGCGGAGCTATTATTAATGTTAATACCGTAATATGAGTTGCCG
Source organism: Gammaproteobacteria bacterium (assembly GCA_024222475.1). Taxonomy (GTDB): domain Bacteria; phylum Pseudomonadota; class Gammaproteobacteria; order JAAEPA01; family JAAEPA01; genus JAAEPA01. Next base: position 6,870 of record JAAEPA010000917.1, read on the forward strand.
CTGACTGTGCTGTTAAGCATCGTCAGGGAGGCCCCTTGACTTAAATAGATTCCTGAAAATTCATTGCCGCTGATCGTGCTATTGGTAACTGTAGAAGTTGTATCCATCATGGATACGCCCTCATCGTCGTTGAAGATAATTGTGCTATTGTTGATCGTTAAGTCAGCGCTGGTGACATTGATGCCGTCACCCTCGTTGCCGCTAACCGTACTATTATTCAGTGTCAGTATTCCCTTTCCATCGGATGAAGAAATACCATGGCGATGACTAGAATGTATCGTTGAATTGGCTACGATCGTGGTAGGCGTAACGCCCCCCCCCCGCATAGAGATACCGGTACTCATGAGGCTTACAGTACTGTTTTGAAGCGTAAGCACTCCCCTATTTATAATACCTGCATCCGCACCATAGAAATCGCCTGAATACGAATAACTCCCGATAATTGATGTCTCATCGATAGTCAGATCGCCGCTGTTCGTCACCTCGAATACGGTAAACAGGGGCGTGTCTTCTTTCCATTCAATCGTCGCCCCATTCCCCGCGACAGTAATTGCGCTGGTAACCTCCGGGAGCCCGTTCTCACCCCCATAGGGGCCAGTCAGTAAGTGAATTTGATTACTCAGCTCGATGGTGTCTTTCCCGTTGCCGGCACTGCAATCGAGATGGATAGTAGCATCGTCGTTGGCATTGATGATGGCCTCGATCAGAGAACACTGGCCATCGGGATTGATGTCAGGAATGTTGGTCTCGACGCGAATTTGGGCAGCCAAGGCCGGTGGCGTATACCCAAGCGCCAGCGTCAGCGCCACACTGGCCAGTGAAGCACCTAAACTACGCTGTAAACGACGCCTGAAATGGCGCGGCAGAGCATATAGCCGCGGATAGATCTTGGTAAAGTGCTCAAATAGTACTAACTTCTGACGCGGCATAGATCGCGCCCAAACCGTTTCCTCCTGAAGCTGCGCCTCCCAGGCTGCCGAAATATCGGAAGATAGCACTGTACTATGGTAGACAGGTAAATGCATTTTCTTTCCCATATAATCTCCTGGATTTATAAAAAAAATAAAGAATACCTAGACTCTAGATACTCACGTACATTACCACTTAAGGGTATTCCCGCGCGTTACAATCATGCCCTTCACCGCTGAGTCTATTCGTTATATTTTAACTAACGTGGAACCACAATATATAAGTGAAATCTCCTTTATTTAGAAGTTCGGTTATTCTAGACCCCAGAGTGGTAAGCGTTGGAACAACCTTTAATTTATAATCATGTATATTATTGCCTCTTACTTCTTCTTGCCACAGGTAAGTTCTCTACTCTCGGACAGTCTCCTAGGAAACACCGCAAATACCTCCATGTAGACTTGACGGCGGCTACCATGTCGCCAACACCCCTGCCGGTTTTTCTACCCAGACCAAGATCAAGAGCTCGACGAGTTACACCCTCTTTATGATAATATCTACCGACAACTTTCCCTACAGGGGGAAGTTTCCCCCACAGCCGCAAACTTGACTCGAAAAAAACCTTCATGCTGCTGCACAAAAAAAAGATTGTAATGCCCCAGCCCGAAGAGGCTCCACCCGGGCGTGAGCAGAGCATGCCGGTGGCCTCCCAGCACCATGTTAGTACTAACCCGCTGCGGCCACCGTATCCGCAGGGTATGGAGATGGCGATGTTTGGAATGGGCTGTTTTTGGGGGGCGGAGCGCATATATTGGGAGACTCCAGGTGTCTTTTCCACCGCCGTGGGCTACGCAGGTGGCTATACACTCAACCCCAACTACCAAGAAGTTTGTACGGGGATGACGGACCACAACGAGGTCGTACGGGTAATCTTTGATCCCGAAAAGGTGAGTTATGAGCAACTGCTCAAGATATTCTGGGAGTCTCATGACCCCACTCAGGGCATGCGGCAGGGAAATGATGCAGGGACCCAATACCGTTCCGGAATATATACCTACGGCCAGGCCCAAGGTCGGGTCGCTGAGGTCTCCAAAAAGATCTATCAGGGGGCTCTGGCTAAAAGTAGTAACGGGCGGCAGATCACTACGGAATTATTAACGGCGCCCGAGTTCTACTACGCCGAAGATTACCATCAGCAATATCTAGCTAAGAACCCTCAGGGTTATTGTGGTCTTGGGGGCACCGGCATCGCATGTCCCACGGCTGTCGATTGAAACCGCATCCGCGTAACAAATTTAGGTATGCCCACCACCGACCCTAGGAGGCGGTCCGAGAATAGGGGTCGTAGCGAGGGGAAGCCATTTTGAGCAGGATTTTTCGATTGAATAAAGCGAATGTTGGGCATATTAAAAGAATTTTAGCGGGAAATCTGGCCAAAATAGCTTTGTCGCAGTAGGTTCTCTATTCTCGGACAGCCTCCCAGCAATCCGCTTTGCCTCGATTGTTATCCCAACTGCAATACCCTGAACAATTCATAAAAATCCTCGACAGTTGCATCCGCAGGCGGAAGATCCTGTGGCCAAAGAGCTGCAGTTCGATTCATCCACACTGTACGCATGCCTGCGCTTCTTGCCGCCAGGACATCCCTTTGGGGATCATCTCCGATATGCAGGGACTGATGCGGCGCCACACCAGAACACTGCAATGCTCGGTGGAATAATTGCGGATCAGGCTTTGCCGCCCCCACCTCGGCAGCGGTAAATGAAAAATGAAAATGATCCTTGAGCGGAGTGTACTGCACCTCGGCATTTCCGTTGGTCACCGAAACGACACAATATTTGAGCATCAGTTTTTTCAGGGCCGGACGCACATCGGGAAAAGGCGTAACGCGGTTACGGGCTTCGCGAAACAGTTCCATGGCCGGCTGTGCCTTGCCTGGATCATAGCCATACCTCTCCAATAAGCGACGTAATGAGATCAGACGTACCGCCGTCAGATCATGCGCGATGTCTGGCTCTCTATGCATGAGTTCATTACGATGCTCACGCATACTGTCCATGTCATGGGCTTTGGTCAGTCTCGAAGCATGCTGCTGTAGATGTGCAAATAACTCGGCCTCTGCCTGATGGATCACCGCGTGGCAAGGCCAAAGGGTGTCATCCAGATCCAATGTAACAAGGCGAATTTCGGAAAATAGGTTCATACGGAATCAGTAAGGACGAATTTTATCAAGGGATCTAGCCCCGATCATGATTCAGACGAGTTCCACAAATGGCCGGAAAATAGGCAACATATCCAGGGCTTCGGCCACCGGTTTATAGCTTATAAAGCCCTGGTGGGTATTGAGACCCTTGGCGAAACCCGGATCGCTGCGCAGCACCTCTAGGCCCTGGCCGGCCAGTTTCAACACATAAGGCAATATCGCCTCACTCAGCGCAATGGTCGAGGTCTTTGGAAAGGCCCCCGGCATGTTGGTGACGCAATAATGGATGACGTCGTGTTCGACATAGATGGGGTCCGAATGGGAAGTCGGGCGAGAGGTCTCAAAGCAGCCTCCTTGGTCAATGCTTACATCCACAACAACCGATCCAGGCTCCATGCGCTTGATCATTTCCGTGGTCACCACATGTGAGGCTCTGGCCCCATGGCGCAGTACGGCACCGATCACCAGATCCGCCTTTTCCAGCTGCTCGGCGACCCGCTCGGGCTCATAGATGACAAAATCAATATCATTGGATATTTCTTGTTTGAGTTGGGCCGCCCGTTCCGGACGCTGACCGAATATCACCACATTTGCCCCCATACCGGCAGCAACGTTTGCGGCATGCTTTCCCACAACGCCATCACCTATGATCACCACATTGCCATGTTTTCGGCCGAGTACGGTACCGAGCTGTATTCCTTTCCCTGCGTTGAAACTTGCGAGATAATAACTTCCGACTAAATGCGCCATAGTTCCAGGTACTGCGCTCATGGGCGCCAGCAAAGGCACTTCCGCAGCCCCATGTTCGACCGCCTCATAGGCCACAGCCTTGGTCCTGTTATCCACCGGCGCGTGGGGCAGGCCC
>JAAEPA010000918.1 GCA_024222475.1 Gammaproteobacteria bacterium
CACAATTTGGCCAGTATGTACAAGTTTCAACAGTGATTCCTTGACACTCACGTGAAGACACGCTGTAAGTTCGTTGGCGGAATAGCCCGCTTCTGATACGGCGACAAAATGTCTCAATGTCGATAGCAATGTCCCATATTGTGAGAACCATACTGAATGGTACGTCCATAATCCTTGCGCATTAAATTCTGTGAGTGCCTCCAGAGTATAGTACCTGCTTCCATGAGAGTAGCTTGTTCTATAGGATAATTCGTTTAGTTTTCGCATTACAGTCTTGCTAACAGTGGTTCCTGTCAGCGGCGTTCCGAAACTGTAACAAAACCGGCGGTATGAAAATGTAGAAAATCTTCTTCTGAAATCTTCTTCCTACCTTTCAATTTCAACCCTTTTCTTCCCTTATTTCGTCTTCTTCATACCAAGTTTTCTGAGGCTATTTTCATCTCCGCGTGCGGGGAAATCTCCCATCATTGGTGTATAGCGGAGGACACACCGATGAAGCAACACAGAAGACGTAAGTGTCGACACTGTTTGGATTTATTCGATCCTGATCCACGCAACCTCCGGCATCAGCGCTACTGTTCAAAGTCTGCCTGCCGCAAGGCAAGCAAGGCGGACAGTCAGCGCCGCTGGCTGGGTAAGGCACAGAACAGGGACTACTTCCGGGGTGCGGCAAATGTAGCGCGGGTACAGGCTTGGCGGGCAGCCCATCCCGGCTACTGGAAACGTTCCGGCGTACAAATCGAGATTGCGTTACAAGATGACTCCTTGACGCAAGTCACTGAAACTAAAAGAAAATCATCGACCTTCATCGATCTTGCGTTACAAGATCTCTTGTGCATGCAACCCTTTGTTCTGATTGGACTTATCGCCAACTTAATGGGATCTGCGTTACAAGAAGACATAGCAAAAACCGGCCTACGGCTACAACAATTAGGGCAGGATATTCTCTCTGGCCAAAGCGCCGAAGGAGCTCGTGATGCAAAAACATCTATTGGTCCCTTCACGGGTGCGCCGGGTCCCCCGGCAGTTCAGCTGGATCGACCAGCGCCTGGTGCGCGATAACCATATTGCACACTGTAATGTGGAGGCACTGGCGCTATATCTGTTTCTGGTCACGGTGGCCGATGCCCAAGGGCTCAGCTATTACGGGGATCGCTCGATCGCTCGCCTGCTATCGCTGCCATCTGAACCGTTGATCCGAGCACGCGAGACCTTGATTAGTGCGGGACTGATTGCCTATGAGGCGCCGTTATATCAGGTGTTGGCACTGAATGCGACACCCCCAACAACCACACCCGCAAAAGTGCGCCAGCCGCGCGGCGCCGAGGCACTTCGATCCCTGCGCGAGATACTGCGCCAATCTTCGGGAGCGCACCGATGATTGACTACCAGACCTACTGCAAGATCCAGGATTATCATCAGCAACAGGGCCTGAAAGCCCAACAGATCGCCCGCACTCTGGGGCTGGATGGGCGCACCGTGATCCGATGGATCGACGAACCGCGCTATCGCCCCAGGCTATCGGGGCCGCACGCCAGCAAGCTCGATCCCTACAAATCGCAGATCCTACAGTGGCTGGAAGCCCACCCCTATAGCGCTCAGCAGATTTTTCAGCGCCTGCAAGAGGATGGCTTCGAGGGTGGCTATACCCTCGTCAAGGCGTATGTGCGCAAGGTGCGTCCGCGGCGTCCTGCGGCCTTCCTCACCCTGTCGTTCGCCCCCGGCGAATGTGCCCA
>JAAEPA010000919.1 GCA_024222475.1 Gammaproteobacteria bacterium
CGGGACAGGCTATACCCTTATCGGTCATCATGAAATCCTGATCCCATTATTCGCGGCATCAATCATTGAAAAGCTGGATGCGTGATACTGAATACTGAATACTGAATACTGAATACTGAATACTGAATACTGAATACTGAATACTGGCTATTCTGGTATCCAGCATCCAGTATCACGCTTTAGACTATGACAACACGGAAAGCATTTCGGGCAGGAAGTTTTTATCCCGCTGACGAACTCTCATGCCGTCAGCAAATCGAGGAATGTCTGGGCGACTATCGTCCACCGACAGAACCGGAACAGGTCGTTTCCGGAATTGTGCCTCATGCCGGCTGGATGTTTTCGGGACCGACGGCGGCAAAAGTCTTTAAAAGCGTGAAGGAAAAGGCTTCGCCAGAGACGTTTCTCATCTTTGGCGCGGTGCATGTCTGGGGAGTTGGCAAGAAGGCCTCCATGTTTGCCGAAGGCGTCTGGCAGACTCCATGCGGGTCGATCGCCATCGACGAAGAACTTGCAGAGGCGATTCTGCAATCTGCTTCGGATAACGTTGTATCGGATGCATCGGCCCACAGCAGCGAGCACTCCATAGAAGTCCAAATTCCCTTTATTCAGTACCTTTTTCCGGAAGCGAAGATTTTGCCGCTTATGGTGACTCCTGAAAA
>JAAEPA010000920.1 GCA_024222475.1 Gammaproteobacteria bacterium
CATTGGCAAGGCTCGGAGGGGATGAATTCGGTGTATTGATGGAGCACTGCTCACTCGAACAGGCCCATCGCGTTGCCGATGAAATTCTTAAGGCCGTCAAGGACTACCAGTTTTTCTGGGAAGGAGAGGCATTCCGCATAGGCGTCAGCATTGGACTAACTGCGATCACTAAAGCCACCGGTAATTTCACCGAGTTATTCAAGCAAGCCGATGCAGCCTGCTACCTCGCCAAGGACCTCGGGCGCAATCGTATTCACACTTATCATCCTGAAGATACCGGGCTGGCTATTCGTCACGGAGAAATGCAATGGGTAGGGCGAATTAGTCAAGCTCTCGATGATAACCGGTTCTGTCTCTACGCCCAACCTATTGTATCGCTGGATAGCGGTGCCATAAAGCACTATGAACTGCTGATAAGGATGCTGGATGAGAGAGGAGGAACCATACCCCCAGGGGCGTTTCTACCAGCAGCAGAGCGCTATAATTTAATCGAAAGACTCGATGCCTGGGTGGTTGACCATGCCTGTACTTTCCTGACTGAGCATCCATATTTTGTCGAACAGATGGAATTTGTCTCGATTAACCTTTCCGGGCCGTCGCTGGTCAATAAAGATTTACTTGAAACCATCATGCGAA
>JAAEPA010000921.1 GCA_024222475.1 Gammaproteobacteria bacterium
ACGGTTCAATCGTCGCCATGGTGAGGTCGGTCACTTGTTTCAGGGGCGCTATAAAGCGATCCTCGTACAGAAAGACAGCTACCTCCTGGAACTGACGCGCTATGTGGTATTGAATCCGCTGCGAGCAGGGATGGTAGGGAAACTTGAAGAGTGGTCTTGGAGTAGCTATCCCGCTACTATCGGTGTTACCGAGGCGCCGGAGTGGCTGCTAAACCAGTTTTCATAGCACAGGAGTAGAGCAGTATCAGCCTATCGCCGATTTATTATGGAGGGTAAGGGTGTTCCCAGCCCATTGAAACAGACACAGAATCAGCTGTTGCTGGGCGATGAGAACTTTGTTGCTCAACATAAAAAGGCGCAAAAGCCTGGGTCTTTACGGGATATATCAAAGGCGCAGAGGCGAACGTTTACCCTGACGTTGGCTGAATACGGGCAGCGCTATGATAAGAGAGACGAAGCGATGGCAAAAGCCTGCTATTCCGGAACCTACACCAAGAAGGAGATTGGTGACCACTTTGGGGTTCATGTGGTCACGGTAGGGCGTGCGGGCGGGAAGTATGAGAAACGGTGATGATGGAATGTTGGAACTGACCCTATCCACCCATACCCCTGGAGGCCGAGAACACTTCGCCCCCATTACCCCACTCGCCGCCAGTCCTCGGCCAGTTCGAGCGCCGTGGGGTTGCCATTCCACAGTAGGATCTGCAATTCGCGGGCCGACAGGCGCAACCCCGCCTGCGTCGATGAG
>JAAEPA010000922.1 GCA_024222475.1 Gammaproteobacteria bacterium
CGTTGCGGTCGGTCTTGGCCTCCAGGTAGCCGTTGCTGTCGTAATTATAGCTCTGCGCTAGATCGCCACAGCCACTGCACTGATCGCCCAGGATACGCGTGGGCTTGATGACCCCGTGTTGGGTGGTGAAGGCATAGCGGCGGCTGGCTCCCAGGGCATCGGTAACGGTGGTGGTGTCATCGGCATTGTAGCGTAAATCGACCCGTTCGGCCCCATCGGCGTGTTCGCTCATGATCGCCCGGCCTTGTGCGTCATAGGCCCAGCGGGAAAGACGTACACCGCGCTCATCGATGATCCCGCTCAGGGCGTGCACATGCTGCGGGTCCTGGTAGACGTATTGACGCGTAGTGGCATCGGGGTAGCGTACCGAGACCAGATTGCCTTGGCTATCGTAGTCATATCGATAGCGGCCGCCGCCGGGATCAGTCATCCAGACGAGGCGATTTTCCGCATCGTAATCAAAGCGCAGCACCCGCCCGAAGGGACCGGTCACCGTCGCCAGACGATTGTCGGTGTCATAGTCCAGGGTCTGGGAACGCCCGGCACGATCAGTAATCGCGCGTAGTCGGCCTTGCAGGTCGTAGACTTCGTGGATATCGAGACTCGATTGATACTCCCAGCCATTCAGATTCCCCAGCGTATCGTGCAACGCCTCAAGACGGTGCGTCACATCGGGCTCACCCTGCCAGCCGCCTGCGTTGGGCTGCCAAAACAGATGGCGCTTGCCGTCTTCTCGTATCATGGTCAGGGTAGATTCGTGGTATCGCGTGTCCAGGCGCCGGTCATAAGTGCTGCGCCAATGCGTGCCCAAGCTGCCGTGGGTCGGCGCGAGGCTGTTGTAATAGCGCCGGAAATTCAGTCCGCCGGCCACCGGTGAGTCGTAATCGGTTTCAAGCTGAAATTTATTGCCCGTGGCCTGGTTGATGGGATTGCCTTCCGGGCAGAATTCAGGTTTTCCCAGATTCTTGCCGGCATCCGGCTGGTTGCCTCTTACCCAAAAAATTGGGGATAAAAATGTCCACCCTGGGGTCCCCCATGGCGTCCAATAGTAGATAGCCACGTGTGCACTGCTTCCCCCACACCAATTACATGAGGTATCCCCGCGGGTTTTACAGCGCTTCTTGCCATGAGGGATTCGATACCTATCGATATAGGTCTCACAGGTCTCAAAGGCCTCCGCCAGGCTGCACGGCCTACCCGCATTGTTATTCGGACATATCAAAGCCGCCTGAGAAACCGAAAGCATACTCACAAAAAGCGTCAGACCGGCAAACACCGGGAGCATGCTCCCGGTCAGAAAGCGTATTTTGAATTCCATTCTTCATGATCCTCGCGAGGTAATCCATGACTCAAGCGCTCGGCATGCCCGGTACTCGTACCGCAAACCATGTGAGTTTTTTGGGCAAGCGACATGGCGGCTGTTGCCGCCGGCTATGAACCCGTCGGGAGCATTAAAGGATCAAGAGGAATGAGAGAAGTGACAATGATGGAATGGTTACGCGGCACGCCGTAAGCGGTGCCTGGCGGGATAAGGGATAATCGGTGATTCATAACACATCCTTGTGTACTTAACGCGAGAGGTCTGTCGGTCTTAGGACTGATCTATGGTGGATCGGCCCTTTCGTAGCTCGGAGTTTTTTAACAGAAACCGACCTATGACCAAACCCACGCCCGACCCGGGTGGTATCAGCAAACCGACTGACGCGCACTCGGGGTCGCGGCTCGTCGATACCCCCAGACATACTGAGTCGATCCTTGCCGATATAGATCAGATCCTGATGTAGGGGTTCCCTAAGGAGGCTGTCCGAGAATGGCGATTCTAGCGAGGGCAAGGCTAGCTTAAAAGCAATCCATAAATACGATGGTAGACCCAGTCCTTTCACGTCCTTTCACTGTAAGAACTGGGACCTATATTGTTACTGCTGTGCCACTCAGATCCTCAACGCGTAGCCCTTCTCTTTCCGCTGCTATTATTTGACGGCGATCAGCCGAAATGAAGAGATCTGGCTGGTAAACGAGCGCGCTGCCAATATGTACGGCATCCAATGCTCGCAATGGACTGCGTTCAAGACAGGTAATCGCATGCTCTAGTACCGATGGCGTCATATCGCATAGATCGGCATCATTCAAATCGATTAGGATTGCTTCTTTTAGGGCACGGTAATCTACTTCGGCCAGCTGATTCTCCCGCAACAGGCGCCTTAGGGTGGAAATGGATTCCGGTAGAACAAGAACGCTCAACCCGAGCTCCTCCGCCTTCGATGTTAAATCCAGCACCCGTTCGCTACCGGGCTCATCCACATAGCGTTTGATGAAGGCAGAGGTATCGAAAAACAGCCTCAAGTATTTTTCTCTCGGTCAGCAATAACCTCCTCGCTAAGCCGTATACCCTTGAGGGTTATCCGGGTCTTGGGCGGATTCTTCCAGGCTGGCGTATGGCTCGCAACAGGAACGAGATCACCGATCGGTCGCCCATTACGGTATATGCGCACCGACTCGCCCCGCCCAACTTTTTCAAAGTAACGCTTGGCATGGTTACGAAATTCAGTAAATGTCACTTCTTGCATTGATTACCGCCTTGAATGTACAGATTTAAACCA
>JAAEPA010000923.1 GCA_024222475.1 Gammaproteobacteria bacterium
CAAGCCTGTTATGATGTGGCCGCGGGAGATTCCCTTCGATGGAGAACCGAAGGAGACCTACGATATCATAAGCGAATACTCAACGAAGCTGAATGAATCCATGTTACCGAAGCTTCTCCTGTGGGTGAAGCCCGGCATCATCATCAAACAACAAGACGTCGAGTATCTTATACGTATTCTGATTAATTCTCGTGCGGTATCCATTTTGTACGACAGATGGTGCAGAACTGCTCGGGCTCAATTTTGTTCCAGGCATCGCGGCAGGTATCCAGTAGATCTTCGTAGTTTGCATATGCTCTGTTGCTGAGATAGTGACTTTTCAGATACGCCCATAATCGCTCAATCGAATTGAGTTCGGGGCTGTAAGCAGGCAGGTACAAAAGACTGATATTTTCCGGGATTTTCAGAGCTTTGGTCACGTGCCAGCCAGCCTGATCCAATACCAGGATCACATGGATATCAGAGCCTACCTGCTCACTAATGAACCTCAGGTGATGATTCATATAATCAGTATTGACTGTCGGAGCCAACAAAGCCGATGATGCTCCGGTCGATGGATTGACCGCCCCGAACAGATATATCCACTCATATTCAGTCTGCTTGACAGCTCTCGGTCGTGAACCAGTTGGAGCCCAACACCGAGTCAGGGTGCCCTGTTGGCCAATACGGCACTCATCCTGGAGCCATATCTCTATTGTCTTGTCCGGCCTTTCTTCTTGGATTCTCTCGATAAAAGGGGGGCTTCTTGAACCCATTGATGCATCTTTTCTGGATCGTTCTTCTTATGCTTGGGCCTGGGCGCAAGGCATGACAAGCCCAAGCGATGCAGAACAACATAGACTGCCGGCAGGCTGTAGTGCACACCGAATTCACTGTTGATAATCCGACGGATGTCCGGGCCTCTGAGGCTGCAGACAGCGTCCTGTTCTCTGGGTCCGGCAAGTATACGTTCTCGCAATTTCATCTCTTCGGATGCCGTGAGTTTTCTGGGCCGGCCACTTTGAGGTCTCGGGCGAACGGCATCGATACCTCCGCCACGATAGGCGTATACCCAACGTTGCACGAAGTTTCTGCTGCGATCGAGGATCTTCATAATGGCCTCAGCACTGTGGCCTTCCAATGCTAACAGTACGGCTCGATAGCGGTCCCGTTGTTTGGCATCACCGTGCTTTCGGCTGATGTCACGAAGTCGCTGCAGGTCCTTTGGATGGTGAAGTCTCACATTCATCTGACACTCCCTTCGGTTTTTCTCAGAGTATGTCAGACTTGCAGAGATCGCGCTACCCTATTTTAACAGGCGCGCGAGAATTATTTAGAAGCCGTATAATCACGTTTGGAGATGCTCAGCGACTCCCCCCGAGCCAGATTCCTGATCTCTTTCCCAGCGTTATCCAAGACTTGCTTTGAGCCATCCGGCATGTACCGCAGCG
>JAAEPA010000924.1 GCA_024222475.1 Gammaproteobacteria bacterium
CTATATTGACAAGTATGAAGTGACAAATGCGCAATACGGCGCATTTTTGCGGGAGACGGGGCGGGCCGAGCCGTCATTCTGGCATTCGAAGGTGTATAGCGACCCTAAACAGCCGGTCGTCGGGGTATCATGGGACGATGCCGTGGCGTATGCGGAATGGACTGGTAAGCGTCTACCGACCGAAGAGGAATGGGAGAAAGCGGCGCGCGGCACGGATGGGTTTTTCTGGCCTTGGGGCAACGAGCCTTCCGCCGGAAAATACAACGGCGCTGCGCAGCGTAATTACAAACCGATGGATGTCGGGAGCTTCAAGGCGGGAGCAAGTCCATATGGCGTCATGGACATGGCGGGAAACGTGTACGAATTGACTACTGGGAAATGGGTAAACGGTCGTTTAGCCATGCGCGGAGGTAGCTATCTGAATGGAGGGGCGCATACCAGAACCATGTTTCGCTGGGCACTAAAAGGTGAGCGCGGCGTGGAATTTCTTGGCTTCCGCTGTGTGTTGGATGTCGAGCGGGTGTCACCACCTACGACTCTCGAGTACAAGCATGTTGATGCTGCGCCGGCGGAGCTTTGGGGGGTCGTGTATGGTGCCGACAAAGAGATCGACAAGGCGAGGTACGAGGTCGAGACCATCGCCAATAAACTCGGTCTGAGCGATGCAAACATCTACTATCGCAATGGATGGTATCGGAGTGTCGCGACAACCACGGACAGATCCCATGCAGGCGATTTATTGGTCAAGGCAAGATCGCGGCGTGATGGTGCATACATCGTCAGAATGTCCGCATGGTGTCCGAGCCCCTTCGAGGAAGATGGCTATTTCGCCTGTCCGAGCCGCTAAGAGCGCATCAGGACATCGCAGCGCAGCGTTCGGTCCTTCGATGCGAGCAAGATAACAAACGGTGCTAGCACCAGCGTTGCTGGAGGCACAAAACCGTCAATGTATTGAATTGTTTTCCCAAATCGGTACAACCTAAAGCAAACAGGGGCTGCATGAGATCTGGCAAGCACCGACCAAGAAGGCGGCTGAGGAGGCTTTTGATCTGTTTATCAAAACCTATGATGCGAAATATCCAAAGGCAACGTTGTGCCTACAAAAAGATAGTGAAGAGCTATTGAACTTCTATGACTTTCCCGCCGAGCATTGGCAAAGCATACGAACGACCAATCCGATCGAGTCGACGTTTGGCACGATCCGCCATCGGACCAAGCGCTCAAAGGGTTGCCTGTCACGTTCAGGCATGCTTCATATGATGTTCAAGCTGGGGATGTGCGCACAGAAGAAGTGGAAACGAATACGCGGAAAGGGGGTATTCACTTCGCTCCACCTAATACTATACTCGTAGTATGGGAGAGGTAACAGAAGTTCGGCCTGTGGGTGGCATAGATTATCCGTGCACATTGGGGGAATTTTTCACATTTTTTCCAGATGAAACGGCCTGTCACCGTTATCTGGAACAATTGCGCTGGCCGAATCGATTCATCTGTCCGGGCTGTGGCGGGATCAGCAACCAAGCGTGGCGCACGAGCAGACACTTGCTTCTTTGTCCCAAGTGCCGCCGACAGGTTTCGGCTACGGCTGGAACCGTATTCGAGGGTACGCGGAAGCCCCTTCGCCTCTGGTACCACGCCATATGGGAACTGACGAGCCAAAAATACGGTGCGAATGCGCTCGGATTGCAACGAGCACTTGGATTGGGAAGTTATGTAACCGCCTGGGCATGGCTTCACAAGCTTCGGCGAGCCATGGTGCGTCCAGGCCGAGACAGATTGTTTGGGCCTGCAGAGGTAGATGAAAGCTATGTTGGTGGAGAGGAGGTTGGGGTTCATGGCCGACAGACTATCAAAAAAGCGATCGTTGTAATCGCCGTAGAAATGAAGAGACATGGATTCGGACGCATTCGTTTGCGCCATGTCCCCGACGTTACTGGAGATAGCCTTACTAGCTTTGTTACTGATGTTGTGCAACCCGGTGCCGTTGTTCAAACTGATGGTTGGAATGGATATGCTAAACTTCAATCGCTTGGATTCGAACATGAGGTGACAGTTCTCCAAAATTTATCCGACCCTGCTCACGTTCATATGCCCGGCGTCCATAGGGTTGCCGCCCTTTTGAAACGGTGGCTGCTTGGCACGCTTCAAGGCGGAATCAGCAAGGAACACTTGCCATACTACCTCGATGAATTCACTTTTCGCTTCAACCGACGCACTTCTCGCGCGCGAGGGTTACTGTTCTATCGCCTCATAAACCAAGCAGTTCAGACTGAACACACATCAACTCATGAACTCTTCGCCAAAACGATCACAAAAGCAATACCATCACATGTCAAATTAGGTGGAGCGAAGTGAATACCCCTTTCTCGGATTAAGCCTATTAAGTATATTACCTGAAAAATTTAACTATTAATTATAACGGCTTATAACTGTTCGTACGGATATCGACCGACTTGGCACGTGATCTGCAAATGCCACTACATTGTAACCACAATGACTATTTAACTCGTTCTTTGGATATTAGGAGATTTATCATGGCACTTACCATTAAAGACTTGAATACTTGCACGACGCTAGACCATGCGGAGGCCGTAAA
>JAAEPA010000925.1 GCA_024222475.1 Gammaproteobacteria bacterium
CCATCAAACACATGGCCACCAACCTCATCCGAAGAGCGCCAAGCAAAAACAGTATCCGCGCCAGGCGAAAAGTCGCCGCATGGGATGACGAATTCCTCGCAAGCATCATAACCGCATGATCCCTTCACCCGATTCCCCTGGCTGTCAGGGCTGTATTGGCACGGCAAGGGTTTGCCTTGTTTCGGCCGGCGATCCAATTCGGTCTCAACCCCAGGGCCGATGTTCATCATCTCGCTGGTGCCTGGAGCGATCCAATTACCTCATTCTTTGATGTCGGAGCCAATGATGGCGGAACAACTGTCACGGCGCTCCACCAGTTTCCGAAGGCACAGGTATATAGCTTCGAGCCGCACCCGGACACATTCTCAGCGTTGGTGACAAGGATCGGCGGCGAGCCTCGCGTGACCTGCGTGAATTCTGCCTTGGGTTCCGACGTCGGGGAAGTTGAGATGTTCGAGTATGAGGGGAGTCAGTAATCAACAGCCTCACGGCCGATGCACAATATGCCGTGCGTTTCGGGAGAAAAGGCCAACGCGTTATTGTCCAATGCACGACCTTGGATGCCGATTGCGCGAAGAATGGGATTGGGCAGATCGACGTCCTGAAGATAGACACGGAGGGATTTGATCTTACCGTTCTGCAAGGCAGCCGTGCGTTGCTGCAGAGCAGTGCCATCAAGTTCGTTTATGTCAAATCAATGGCCTCCAAGGCAAGGAGGGAACCGTCGGGGGAGCCCTGGTGCCGATCGACGCTCTTATGCGGCCGCATGGCTGCAGATTTGTGGCGTCCTATAACGGTTACATCGAAACGGGTGGTGAGATGTTTTCGGTGTCGAACGCCCTTTTTGCTTTGCCGCCGGTGCCGAAAGACTCTACGGAACCGCTCCATGATGGAAGAAACTCAAGATAAAAACGATTCGCGCCGGTAATCTGGACGGCAGTCTTTGCCACAATCGCTGTACATTCACTCGAAGCGGAACAGCCGCGACCGATAGATGATGATGATGATGATGATGATGATAATCGAGTACCTGGAGAATTAAGAGAAGCGTCATAATTATGCGGTGTCTTTAAGCTATTAATATGAAGAGAATTTACTTCTATTTGGATGGTTTGGAGCATTTTTCCCGAATCGAGTGGGAGAGAATGATCA
>JAAEPA010000926.1 GCA_024222475.1 Gammaproteobacteria bacterium
ATTGGCTGCCACTTGTGGGTATAAACGAAGCGTTTCTTGCTGGATATGAAACGCAATGAACTCATCCCATAGGCCACTGAGATGAATGCTGCGAAGGCTCAACATGGCGTGTGCACCCTTCATGCCCCAACGCATGCCAGAGTGCTCCATCCGATCCTTTACAACGTTGCGGCAGGCCCCTTCAATCACCCCTGATGCGATAGGGTACCCTTGTTCGAGATAGTCTTTATAGTTCATATAGGCTGCCTTATTGGTTAGATACCCACAGACCTTGTTGAGTTCATCCAGGGAGTCGCCAGTAAGTTTTTCGTATCGACCTTTACGCCGCAAGGTTTCGATCACGCCTGTGACATCATTGTCCAAAACACGCTGGATCAGTTTCCGGGCATAGGCCTCGGCCTGTTTACTTTTTTTGGGAAAAAAGAAATGAACGCCAGCCCAGATATAGGATAACGCATGGAGAAGATCCAGGATTTCAACGACGTCGAATTCATTTTCTGGCAAGTACTCCAAGCCTGAATTCCATAACGACTCCTGCCCATCCATAATCAAAACCAAAGGCTTTTTACCTTGCGGATTGCGTTGGCTCGCTTGGTTGGACAGCCAGCCAAAAATCGCCGCGGATTGTGGGTCCGTTTTGCCTTGTTCGTCCCTGAGCAAGGCGGCGCGAACATATTTATGGAGGGGTTTTGGACGAACGGGTAAATCACTTTCATCACGTTGATCATGAAACAGTGCGGCCAGTACATCCTCTGTCGTACGCACATAGGGATCAATCGTATAAACAGCCCCGACCAGCGACATCTTCTTGTTCCCTGGGTGGGCGTCATCCGTTTTCTGGTTCTGTTCCAGCTCACTGTTTCGCATGACAACGCCCTTACCGTCCGCTGAGACCACGACGATAGCCCCTTGCTCATCCGCTGGTGGAGCCTCCACCTGCTCCCAATAGCCACTCACCGATTCAGACAGCTTGCAATCTGTCCGCTCCAGGCTATTCACCGACTGCTTGAATCCCAGTATCTTGCTCACTATAGCGTTGACTTGGTTGAATGGCAGATCCATTGCGA
>JAAEPA010000927.1 GCA_024222475.1 Gammaproteobacteria bacterium
AAGCCGGGTGCCAGCCTCTCGCTCCAAAAACACCACCACCGCGCCGAACATTGGATCGTGGTGCGCGGAACGGCGAAGGTTACAAGGGGCGATGAAGTGATTCTGCTGTCCGAAAACGAATCCACCTATATCCCCATAGGTGTACCTGATTACCTATATGTCTAAGCCTATTATGGGAGCAACTACGGCTTAACCAATACTCTATCGAAACTCGAAACAACTTTATCTAACCAAGAAATAATTACGCGAATATGACATCACAGCAGTCGTAATGTATGGCTCAAACAAGGTAAGGCGCAAGGAGCTTCTACAGTATAACCGTTCAGTCCCCTGGGATCGCCAAGTTGCACTCGGCAGAGAAGAGCCGAGTAAAACTCGGCGATCCCAGGGGCGCAGAGTGCGCAGCCGAAAGGGTTACCCTCTAATCGGAGCAGAACCGTCGCGGGGGACTGAACGGTTGCTCTACAGTTAGGATGAACGGATATTCTGTTAACCGCTTTGCTCGGTAAGGGTTAATAACCGCAAAGGCATTGGAGGAGTTCTCACAGCAACATACGCCAGCCTTGCAAACATACTGGCAAGATTGAAACGACGGTCGAAACGATAGCAAAACTCGGCAAGGTAACGGGGAAGATGCTTATCACTGACGTTATGGTACGTCCCGTTGAATGATTTTTTTACGTTTCCGATCATGGTGTTTACCCAGGTGAACTCTTCATGCTTAACGCTGTCCGGGCCGCCACCTGTGACAATAGGTACATGCTCACAGCCTTCTTGGGTCACCGCCGTAAAGCAGTCCAGACCGTCAGAAAACACCTTACATGAGGATTCCAGATGTTTGTGAGCCCAGCGAGCAATTTCGGCTTTACTAAAACCCTTCAATTTGGTAAATCGCATGCCGATTGGATGATGTGCCTCATTCGTGGAGACCGCCGCGACAAAAGGTACCTTGTGAGGCGCACCTCGACCACGCTTTCCGCCATGGCGTTCGCCTCCCCAATACGCATCATCCATTTGGATGATACCTTCCAATAGCTGCCCATCATCTCGTTCCTTCATAACTTGCATCAGCTTGTGCTTTATACTCCATGCGCTACAGTAGCTCACACCAAGATGGCGCTTTAGTTCCAGTGCGGAAATACCGTTCTTGGTCTGGGTAACCAGGAAGATTGAGAGGAACCAAGTAGTCAGCGGTAATTTGGTATCGGCAAAAATAGTCCCACTGGTCAACGACGTTTGGTGGTGGCATTGATAACACTGATACAATTTATTCGTGTTGAGTAAACAATGATGGGTATCACCACATTCCGGGCAAACAAAACCACTTGGCCAGCGCCAGTCAAATAGCGCTTTTTCGCATTG
>JAAEPA010000928.1 GCA_024222475.1 Gammaproteobacteria bacterium
CGCGCACCACCGGCCGCGCACCGGAGCGTTGGGATAATGCGTCGCGTTTTGAATGTAGGTTCCGTATGTCTAGTCTGAGTCTGGTTGCCGATGTTCAGGACCTCAACGTGAATGACGGGTGTGGGTGTGCGCCGTGATAAGGAGGCGTTTCTCAGTGGGTGAAAGTCCCACTCGGTAATATTAGCTTCAGCCGGAATCAATCGGAGAAGCCAAGTTGAGTGTCTCCTTTGGGTCGAGTCCGGACCGCCAGCAGTCAACGTGCCGCTGAAGTGCCGCGACCGGTAGCAGCCGGCCAGGAGCTGCCATTCGGTGAGCATGAAAAACCTGGTACTTATGGAAAATCCAAACATAGCTGGCTATACTGCAATCTATATCGGAAACTCTTATTCAACTATACGGACCTAGCCGAACCGTTTAGTAATAGTGCGGTAGCCAAGAACATACGAAGGGTAAGATGAAGTTGCTTATTTTCGGATCAACAGGCGGAACAGGACGAGAGTTGCTAAAGCAGGCTATCGAGCAAGGCCATAACGTCACCGCATATGCCCGCAATCCGGCTAAGATTGATGATATTAAGCATGCGAGGTTACAGGTGGTTCGTGGGGACGTGCTGGATCCGGCGGTTGTCGAAAGCGCTGTAGCAGGGCAGGAAGCTGTATTGTCCACCATTGGAGCAGGCGCTGAGCACACAACTCTGCGCGAGGACGGGACACGGAACATCGTAAAGGCCTTGGAAAAAACAGGCGTCCAACGTCTTATATGTCAATCCTCGCTTGGCGTGGGCGATAGTCGCACCAACCTCCCATTCTTTACCAAATACATTATCGTTTCCGTTTTCCTGCGACATGCTTTCGCAGACCATGAACTCCAAGAGGCAGTTGTAAAACAAAGCTCGTTGGATTGGACCATCGTTCGTCCTCCTCACCTGACGGATGGTCCGCGAACCGGAGTTTATCGGCACGGCTTTACCACGACGGATACGCGAATCAAAGGCAAAATATCACGTGCCGATGTTGCTGACTTCATGTTAAAGCAGCTGACTGATGATACATACGTTCATCGGACACCCGGGGTGTCGTACTAGACCAGATATAATCCCGCGACACGGCGCAACCGAATAAGGCCTTCCAGCGGACGCAGTCTCTAAAGCCCCAGCTTCTCTCAAAACAACGTTAACGTCCGGGTCGGGTCCGGACCCTCAGCAAGTCAGGGTGCCACCGAAGCGCCGCGACTGGCGACAGCCGGCCAACACCGGTCGTTCTGGCCTGCTCGATTTTCAAAGCCTTCGGGTTTATATATACTTGCCGAAAAGAACTTGGCACCATTGCTTTCTAGACATTGATTTAGACAATGCGGTGGCAAACGAGATATTGATATACAGACCGGAGGTCCGGTTAAATACCTGTGAGGCATGCATATGGGGATCATCGATGCGTTCGAACGTTTCGCGGCCGATTTCGAGCGTACTATAGAAGACGACGATTGGTCGAGGCTTGAGAAATACCTCGCAGAGGATGCGACGTACCTGAACGTTGGTGGCCCGGATCCGAAATGTGCGGGTCGTGAAGCAATTATTGCCTTCTTGAAAGCTGACGTCTCGAATACAGATCGGCGTTTCGATACACGCACCCTCATTGCACTCACTCCGCCAACAGCAGCAGGAAATCGTCTATCTCGGCAGTGGCGTTGTACCTATACACTCGCTGAGGCGACCGATCTGGTGCTGGAAGGTGAGGCCAGATATGTATTCGAAGGGGATCTCATCAAAGAGATCGAAGAGGAGCTAACGGCTGTCTCTATGCAGAAATTCTATGAGTGGATGCAAAATTATGGAGATAGACTGCATGCCTAACGAGTCAATGAACAGCGACCGCTACCTATCGGAGGCGCGTTATTTCCATCATTCCAAATAGGACCTAAGTGCCCGCTTAGGGTCGTTTATAACCATCCCATTACCCTGGGCCACTTCCTGCCATTCGTCAAAACCACTGCATGGGCCACCGGGTTCATAATCAAATGACAGCTCCTGTCTATCTTCCCGACCTTCGGCGAAGTCACTAGTTGCATCATCAGCTAATCCGCTCAATGACTTCGGCTGGTGCGGATAGCCAATTGAAGAAGATGTCGTATTTCCTTAATTCGGCGCAATGCAATTGCGCGTAGAATGTATTATTGATTGATAACGAATTTGGTCACAAAAAGGAGATAGACCATGCCTGTTCATCTGGAGCCGCTAGACGTTTCTGCTGACCTTGAGAACTTCCGCTCGGTTCTGATTGTCTCATGTCCCGTTTGCCCGCCGATGTGTGTGGCGATGCAACAGAACTCGCCCTTCATTGAGTTCTTCAAGAGGGGACTCAAAACAGGGGCTTTCGAAGACTACATCTTGTCTATTCGCAAACCGCTCGAGCAACGCGGCGTTCGAACCAGCACTTATTCCATCCACATACCAACTCCGATGATGTGCATTTGGACAGAGTGGCAGCGCAGCCGATTTTTAAAGCGTGCCAGGGACTATGAGGCGGCGCTCGTATTGGGGTGCGATTCTGCCACACATACAGTACAGGAAGTCCTCAAGAATACCGACTGCCAAGTCATTCAAGGTATGCAGATGATCGGTACCACAAACGCTACCTTAAAGGTCCGGTTTCCCCTGACGGTCGAACTCGAAATGCATTGTGTGCTGAAGAACGGCAGAGCGCGCCAGCACAAGACGATCTTGGGTGGGAGCAGGAAAATCAAGAAAACGGCTTCATGATAGAGAACGACTCAAGGAATGAAGGCGACCGCCGTGCAATGATGAGATCAATTATGGAGCAGTGTTTCAGCAGCATAGGTCCGGACGATAAAAAAAGAGATGTTCGCGTCCATGATGGGCGAGATGACTGAAGACATCGATATGAAAGAGATGATACGCAACACGATGACGGGCCGCTCTATTGTTCGCGTATCGCACTCATCATCAAGTTCATCATAATCAAGCCAATTAGAGCCATTAAGATCATCATACTAGAGATGATCAACCACACTACCCTGACTGTTTCTGCATCCAGGAAGTAGCCAAGGAGAAAAAGATGATCCCGAATGTCGTCGGTACCAAAGGGCGCCATCGGCATCCTTTCACAGAGAATGGTGTTTTGAGTAGGCTGGGAACTCCCCAGACGGTAGGATGAAGTTCGTCTTCTCTGTTAGCCGCCTGGTTTCCCGGCGGTGCCACAATATCTCACCCGTGATCTGAGTTGTAACCCAGCCCCTCTCAGAACCGGACAAGCAGCTTTCCCACATCGTGCGCCTCAGTCTGTGATTCAGAAAACCTCCGCTGTAGGAAAGGGATTTAGGTCTTTGCGAATACGCTCTCTCGGCAAGCGCACACAGGATAAAGCATGTCTGTACTGAGCCC
>JAAEPA010000929.1 GCA_024222475.1 Gammaproteobacteria bacterium
ACAAATATTCAAAACATAAGCATGTCTCTACGGCAAAGCTTCTCAGCGGGAAAAAACCTCGTGAGTAGCACCTTGAAAGGGCTGGGTCTAGGAGCCTATCGGATTTAGCCCGGATATTTCATGAATTTACGTGATGATCGCGTAGAGATTTGTTTTCAAAAGGAATTATGCGAAGGAGTGGCGTATCCACGATTACGGCCGACTGAGCAAAATTCCTTGTGGAAACAAAGATCAAGCGAGGGTGCGTGTAATTTATGAAATATCCGGGTGAGGACGATCTACTGCGGAAAAGCCGCCAGACACGTCTATGGCAGAGCACACTGGCAACAAATCGACCACCGGGCTGTATCGACACGAATTCGAGAAAGACGGCTGCGGCTTCGGCCTGATCGCCCAGATGGATGGCGTAGCTAGCCATTGGCTGGTACGCACCGCCATCCAGTCGCTGGGCCGCCTCACCCATCGAGGTGCCATTACCGCCGATGGCAAGACCGGCGACAGTTGCGGGATCCTGTTGAAAAAACCAGAGGCATTCCTGCGCGCCGCTGGGCTCTAATCCGGTTTCGAGCCCGGACCTCACTATGCAATCGTGCATGGTGTTCCTCAATCCGGACACCGCCCAAATGTATTTTCCGGTGGTGACATGGTGCACGGCTCCGATTTAGTCGTCACAGCCGTCTACGAAGGCATGCTCGATTACTTAGGAATGCTACCGAAATAACTTCCCTATCTGGCTTGCCTGATCGTCCGTCTTCGGCGTTGCGATAACAGTGACATAGCGAGGCTATGCGCCTGTTACCGCGCCTTGAATACGAACGATCATTCGGCGCCAGTTAGGAAAGTGTGTAATCCACATTCCTTAGGCGTCTGAGAGCTTGTGAGTTGCTCCCGGCCGAAGATCTATCATTTCCGGTTCAAACGACGATGCTCAATCGCCGGAAAATTACCTCGTGTCGTCTCGAGGAAAGGCAGGTCTAAGGGGGCCAGTGCCATGCCGGAGCCTTGCTGGAATCGGTCTAGTATGCTGCCCCATGGATCAACGACCATGCTGTAGCCGTAGGTCTTGCGTCCATTGACGTGATATCCGCCCTGCCCGGCCGCGACCACATAGATGAGATTTTCGATGGCTCTAGCCCGAATAAGAATTTCCCAGTGCGCCTTACCCGTAACCGCGGTGAATGCGGCCGGCAAGGCCACGACTTCTACGCCCTGGTCCAACATGATCCGGAACAACTCTGGAAACCGCAGATCATAACAAATCGCCACCCCTAATCGGCCAAACGGGCTGTCCACTACAACGACCTTGTCCCCCGCCTTGATGGTTTCCGATTCATTATACTGCTCGCTGGTCCCTGAGAGCTCTACATCAAACAAATGGATCTTGTCATACCGCGCCGCCACCTTCCCTTTTGCGTTATAAACCAGGCTGGTGGCATAGACCCTGTCCGGATCCGGTGATTGCAGCGGTATTGTTCCGCCAACTATCCATATCTCATGGTCCGCGGCCTGGGTAGAGAGAAAGTCCTGGATTCGACCTTCACCCAGAGGTTCACTCAGGCTGAGCTTGTCCGTCTCCGACATCCCCATGAGTGCAAAATTTTCGGGTAGTACAATCAATTTCGCACCCTTCTCCACGGCCGCCGCTATCAAACGACTCACCTCCAGAAGATTGGCCTCTATGTTTGGACCTGAAGCCAATTGAATCGCTGCCACTATGCTCATGGTGTCAATTTCATTGCTGTGATAACCCGAAGCTCCATATACGTCATATCATGGTTATCCTCGTGTAAACTTAGGTGACTTGAAGGAACGCCCAGTGCCACAATCGCATTATGTAGTTTTAAGGCCTGCTTTTTCCCATTGCCCGCATCCGAATAACGGATCTCTATCCAACTACCGGGTGAAGATTCCATCCATTCATGTACAGTGGCGCGTAACGCGGGATGAGTTACTAAACATTCCACATGCCTGATAGAATGCCCCTGTTGTACGTCAATAGTATAAAAACCTCCAGTCGCCATGCTGACGGACACGGGCATCAGTATCAGTATGACCGGCACTAAGATTCGAGATTTCAGTATCATAGTGATCTCGCTAAGGAATGCGGATTAAATAACCTCCCTAACCGGCGCCGAATGATCGTTCGTATTCAAGGCGCGACAACAGACGCATAGCCTCGCTATGACACTGTTGTCGCAACGCCGAAGACGGACGATAAGGCAAGTCAGATAGGGAAGTGTGTCGGTAGCATTCCTAACATTCAACCTAGATCGTCTTCCAATAGATTAAATCCTGATTCGTTCTCGGTCGGGGTTGAAATCAACTCAACTACGGGCTCATCCCAGGCGCCGGTTACTTTATATTGAAGCCGAGTAACGTTATCAAGCCCGATCCCCATGCTGGTGATAATCTTATCCGCGACAAAAATGGCGGCACCGACACCCACGCCCCCCAATATGGCACCGGCAACGGTGGCACCCGAACTCACCTTAGCTGTTACGGTAACTCTCTGGTCATAGTCATGGGATACCAGTCCCAAGCGACCGTCAATGGCGATATCCGCTGCCGGCCCTTGGACTATCATGTCCTGAGTATAGATGTTCTCACCTTCAATACTCAGATGACCCTCTATATTGTCATAGCTAAAGCCCTCTTTGAACAGATCACTGAAATCCAGGGTCAAGCGACGGGACAATGCACCGATATTGATCAGACCGAGTAACCGACCCAGCCCCGGCTCAAGGTTACGCAGCCGGCCTTTTTGTAGATCGATATGGGCGTTTCCTATCAGCCCTTCGTAACCCCATTGGTAAGGCGCTCGAGGAAATTGAAGTTGCGCGTTAATCTGCGCGGCACCCTCTTCGAAACCTTTTCCCAAACCCAAGCCTTTCAACATACTGCCCAGATCACTACTGTCCAATACCAATTTTAAATCCGATTCTTGCGCCAGGTTTTTCGATACTCGCCATTCACCCGCCACATAAAGCGAATAATCTTCGCCAACCAGCCTCAGGTTTTCAATCTGAGTGCCCTGCGGCACTGGGTTGGCGTCTAAAGCCACGTCCCGAAAGACCCTACGGTCGAATTGCAGCTGCTTGCTTTTAAAGCGCATGGCGGGTAGCTGTCGCGGGTCCAGACGCTTGGTTCCGTTCCCTGGAATCCCCCCTATGAGATTCAAGTAGTCTAAATCCATCACCAAAGGTAATTTCGAATCGAAGGAGATGGGCACCGACAGATCACCTTTGACGGTCGGCGAATCAACATGCAGCTGCCATGCCTGGCCTTGGCGCTTTGCCTTGAGTTTGACCGCCTTAAACTCATAGCCCAGTACTTCAAGGAAATCGATATTAAGGTCTACAACGACCGGCTTGCGTTCATTGTCGAAATCGACTAGCCGTTGCGTATGGCCGTCAAATGTCTGTTTGAACCAGGCCTTCCAGGCCGTCATAGAATACTGCGGGAGGGCGCCTAAAACACTAAATCCATCGTTTGAGGATACCGCATCACCCTGACGGAAACGAACCTCCCCGCCCATGAGTTCATATCTACCGCTGCTTTTTCTAAGTGAAAGTGCCGCGGATAACTGCTTGCCATATTTCACCCGCAGCGGCATCGTTCCATCGATGCTCATGCGCGCATTCAATTTGAAGGTCTGTTGCTGATCGGCTGGTTTGAAAAGAGGCCGAGGTAAGTCAACCTCCGTGCCCTGCATACCAGACCATAGATCCAGGATGATCGCCCTGTTTTGCTCACTCACCTTAAGGTGAGGAATTTGCACATAGGCCAACCAGTCGGACGTCCCATCAAACGAATGGATCAGTGGACTACCCGTGCCGCTCAGTAAATCCTCAACCCCCAGATTCCCGCGGATCTCAATCAAACTGGATTGATTGGGCCCGGGACGGCTGTCAATCGTGACCGGCCGGCCATTGATTCGCGCCTGGATCCCCTTCGCCTCAGCACCTTGCGGTCCAAAATCGAATTCCCCAGTAAGATTTTCCAATAGAAAGCCGGATTCTGGGAAACGCAATGAGGCATCTTCAAACCGAACACGACCGCTGATATGCTTGGGTGCCTTAATTTTTTTCGATAAAGGGAGATAGATATTCAAACTCATCAGCTTATCGCCGGTGAATTGAAGATCCTTAACGACCCTGCCTTCTCCACTGGGGAGAATCGATTGTGTGGTATAAGCCCATAAGTCGTGCAGTGGCCCATAGACCTGGGCCTCAAGGCGCAGTTCCGCCCGTTTTAGGTTTTCGATATCGACGCTAACATCCCTGAGCTCAGAATCCAGCACCTTGGCTTTCGACCCGATGATCTTCATCGACGATCCTCGAAATCGAAGCTGGACGGCAACATCTTCTAGCTTCGGCCAACCGGGCCGGTATTCCAGTACCGCTTTTTCAATCTGGGCGTCGACCTCGAACACACCGTTACCCTGGACAAAGGGAAAATCGGCCAACTCTCCCGATAGAACCAGGGTGCCTGATGTTATATGTCCGTCGGTGATAGACGTCTTCAGCCAATCATAAACGCGTGGAGAAATACCCTTTTTAGGAAGGTAATGGCCGAGGCGCTTGCCATTCCCGTTACCATAGGATAAATGCAGGTCCAGATAGGGAGAGGTTTCACCGAGGACCAGGCTGCCCTGACCTTGGATCTCGATATCCTCATTGGCCAGGGAAAACCGTTTAGAGGCAATAATGGTCCTGTGCGCCTCGGTCCACCACTGAATCTGCGCTTGCAATCGATTGGCAAACAAGGGATTAGGGAAGATATCCGGATAATCGAAAAGCACACTACGAGAATCAATACCGGCCTCTCCTCCTCGCTCATCTAAGCGAAACCAGCCATCGATTCCAGCGATACCCGGCTGACCATCGCGCGGTGGAAGATCCAGGTCACGCACCGATGAACTAAACGAATACCGCTCGACCTCACTGCCGATAAGATCAATGGAAAATTGGCTGTCTATAAGTTCCCCGCTGGGCGAGTCGAACCTAAACGCCGCCGGCACCTTCTCCTGCGCCCAGGGCAGACGGGAGAAAAACTGCTGGAGATATTGCAGATTGACGTATCGCACGGCGGAACGAAATTGTGCTAAGCCATCATCGTCCTGACGGTAATCCATGTGCAGAGCATTCTTAGGCCATGGCAGTCCATCAACAGTCATCTCCAGATCAGCCAGTTGCATATTCCATCCCTGACCCGTACCGTCCCAATTAAAGCGGCCTTGCAGCAAATCAATGTTTGATACGATCCCTTGCGTGGAGCCTTGGAGGGGCAAAGACATGGCGGCCTGTTTAAGAGTAAACGATCCTGTGGTGTGTACCGGTCTTCCGCGCCGCCAATCGCTCCAGCTTTCAAGATTGAGTTCTCCCTCCAGAGAACCCAGCTTGCCGGTAAAATTCGGGAAGCTAAGCGCTTCCAGCCGAAGGTCCTTGGTACTTACATAAAGATGCCCTTCCCAACCCTGAGGCCGATTAAGCTGACCCTTAAAATTCATTAACACAGTCAGCTGACTGCCCAGCTCGTCAGGAGGTCTCATTGAGGCATAGATCTGATTGTGATCGTGTTCGGTACTAAGCGAAATGTTTACACCTTCAAACCAGTAATCCGAGCCACTGATTTCATCTTTCAGCCTTACCCGGCTGTCGAGCAACCGAATCTGCGACTGCGAAAGCGTCTCAAAAGCCTCCGCACCCGTGCTGGTCCAATGGGTTGGCAGTGAGAGATCTATACCGTGTACGACAATGGAATGATCAGGCTTGCGGATTATGGTAATATCACAACCGATAAGCCCAATTTCGCTGACCCGGATAGCCCCGCTGAGCACGGTGTTGAGAACATCCAAACTGAGATAGATCGTGCCTACTCTGAGCTGACGGTATGCCCCCTGAGCACCACCGATTTTCACGTCGTCCAACTTGATACGTGGTGTTATTCCCCGCCATTGCGCCTGAACCTCTCCAATCGATAGGGTTTGACCGAGTGCCATGCTTAGTTGGTCTTGGATATCCTGGCGATAATCCGCGAGCAAGGGCATCAGTATCCGGGTCGTCGTCAGCAGTACCGCCAACAATACGATCGCCGCACTGATAGCCAACCAAGTCAGGGATGCACACCGCCAGAGAAACAACTTCATCCTTAAACTGCCCGTATCCGACGTGCTCGCAGCTTATAGCCCGGATAGTGAGGAGGCGGATGGATACGGAGAAATCCAGCCACATCCGTCATGGGCGGGTATCGAAAGGACTTAGAGCAATACCACATCGAACTGCTCCTGACCGTACAGGGTCTCAACCTGTAGCTTGATGGTCTTGCCGATAAACTCCTCCAACTCGGCCAGACTAGTCGATTCTTCATCGAGAAGAATATCAACAACCTCTTGGGAGGCCAGCACCAGCAACTCGGTGGTTTCAAACTGACGTGCCTCACGGAGAATTTCTCTAAACAACTCATAACATACCGTTTCAGCAGTCTTTATGGTCCCTCTGGCATTACATATCGGACAGGGTTCGCAAAGGATGTGCCCCAGGCTCTCACGGGTTCGTTTGCGAGTCATTTCGACCAAGCCCAGAGGTGAAACCTCACAGAGCTGAGTCTTGGCATGGTCTTTTTTAAGGGCTTTTTCCAGGGCCTTCATCACTTGTCGCTTATGTTCATCCTGGGTCATATCGATAAAGTCGATGATGATGATGCCACCGAGGTTACGCAGACGCAGCTGACGAGCAATGGATTGAGTGGCTTCCATGTTGGTCTTGAAGATCGTCTCTTCCAGGTTCCGATGCCCCACAAAGCCACCGGTATTGATATCGATAGTGGTCATGGCCTCGGTCTGATCAATGATCAAATATCCCCCGGATTTAAGTTGCACCTTCTGCTGCAATGCCTTTTGTATTTCATCTTCAATACCATATAAATCGAAAATCGGACGTTCCCCAGGATAATGTTCGACACACCCCACCATCGCGGGCAACAAGGAATCAACAAATTCATGGACCTTGGACAGCGTCTCCCGAGAATCAATACGCACCTTTTCGATCTTCGTACCTACCAGATCACGCAGGGTTCGCAGAGCCAGCGGCAAATCGGCATAGACCTCACTACTCGCGGGCAGCTGATCCGCCCGCCGAGTAATCCTTTCCCAAAGCCGTTGCAGAAACAACATATCTGCACGCAGATCATCCTCGTCGGCTGATTCCGCGGCCGTACGCAGGATATAACCACAAGGCATTTCTGATTCCTTCACAAGACGCTCCATTGTCTCCCTGAGCGAGAGCCGAATCTGATCGTCCTCTATTCGCGTGGATATTCCGATGTTACGGGAATTGGGCATGAGCACGAGATAACGCGAAGGAACCGTGATATGGCTGGTCAGTCTCGCCCCCTTGGTACCAAGTTGATCCTTAAGCACCTGTACCAATAGGTCCTGCCCTTCGTGGAGCAATTGAGAAATCGTTACGTTGCGACGCTGCCTTTGCTCAAGCTCGGATTGCTCAGTTTCAGCAACAACATTCGCCACGGTTGTCACATTTATCACATCCGAAGCATGCAGGAATGCCGCCTTTCGTAATCCGATGTCCACAAAGGCCGCTTCCATTCCCGGCATCACGCGGCTTACCCTGCCTTTGTATATATTACCCACCAGGCCCCGTTTACGAGCTCTTTCTATATTGAGTTCCTGTAGTACACCGTTCTCCACTACCGCAACCCGGGTTTCCTGAGGGGTAATATTAATTAGTATTTCTTCACTCATTGGAAGGAGAATCCGGATTTTCGTTGCAATTGCAAGGGGTAGATAAGAAATGCTACTGAATTAATTGTTCCGCGTCGATCACCCTGACCAGCACATGAGAAAATGTCAATGGGAACAATGACCAAGAAGGTCTATCACATTCCAAACAGGCCTAGGAAACTGTCTGAGAATAGGGGCCGTAGCGAGGGAAAGCCATTTTGAGCCAGGTTTTTCGATTAAAGAAGGCGAATATTGGGCATATTTAAGGAACATGAACGGAAAACCCGACCAGCCAGACTTATCCGCAGTAGGTTAGCTCATTCTCGGACAGGCTCCTAGCCCCTATGGGTATTTTCCTCGTGTGCTGTCCAATCGATAGACCAAAGCTTCTCCAGGCCATAGAATTCACGTGTTCGCGGTAACATGACATGAACCACGACATCACAAAGGTCTACTAATACCCATTCTCCCTCTCGCTCCCCCTCCGTTCCTAGAGGAATTACACCTGCCGATTTAGCCTTCATTGCGACATTGTCCGCCAAGGCCCTCACATGACGGCCCGAAGTACCACTGGCGATGATCATAAGATCCGTGATTGCGGTCTTGTTCCTGACATCTATGACTTGAATGTCACCTGCCTTCAGATCTTCGAGCGTATCGACTACAAGTTTCTTTAAGGTTTCGATATCCATTAAATTGTGCTAGGTTCCGTATAGTCTATGGCCGTTAATATAGGCCCACACCGCTCCCGGCAACATGTAACGAGGACTTTGACCAGCCTCGATACAGCCACGAATTGCGGTCGAAGAAATGGTCACCGGCGTTACCGCACAGGGCAATATCCCCCCGTGGGGCACATGAACTAATCCTTGTGGTCCCTCTAGAGCAGAGCCCGACAGTAGTTCAGCTATAGGGCCCTCCTCAGGCAAATTGCTACCTGGCCTGGTGACCACGATAAGATGGGCCAGTTCAAGAATTCTCTCCCATCGATACCAGCTATTCAAACTACAGAAAGCATCATTACCCAAGATTAGACAAAGCGGTTCTGTTTGCCCAAGCTCGGATCGCAGATCGAGCAGGGTATCAACGGTATAGGACGGCCCCTCTCGTTTAAATTCCCTGTCATCGGCAGTTAATCCCGGTTGATTTTTGATCACGATATTAAGCATCGCCCAGCGGTGCGCAGGACTTGCCGATGGTCTCGATCGATGGGGGGGTATGCGACAGGGGACAAAACGAATTTCGTCCAAAGCAAGCCTTTGCATTAATTCCAGCGCCGGTTTGATATGGCCGAAATGGATAGGATCGAAGGTCCCACCCAGGATACCGATCATGGCACCGTAAACCTAGCAGGCTGCCCGAGAATAGCGGGACAAGGACTCACTGGCGTACATTGCCGTTGCCGATAACCACGAATTTCTGATTAGTCAATCCCTCTAAACCAACCGGTCCGCGGACATGAAGCTTATCGGTACTGATTCCGATTTCCGCCCCCAGACCATATTCGAATCCATCTGAAAACCGGGTCGAGGCATTGACCATCACCGAGCTGGAATCCACCTCGCGCAAAAAGCGCCAGGATTTTGAATAGTCCTCCGTAATGATACTGTCGGTATGATGCGAACCGTAGGTTTGGATATGATCCATTGCCTCGTCCATATCCGCCACCACCCGAATCGACAAGACGGGGGCCAGATACTCAGTAGACCAATCTTGCTCGGTTGCCGGCTCGATATTCCCAAGTAATTGTCTGGTTTTCTGGCAGCCTCTGAGCTCTACCTGGTCGCGCTCGAAAAGCGATTGCAGCCGGGGTAGCAGCTCAGCGGCAACGGCCTGCGCCACCAACAGTGTTTCCATGGCATTACAGACCCCATAACGCTGGGTCTTGGAATTATGGGCAATACTCACTGCCTTATCCAGATCGGCCTGATCGTCGACGTACACATGACAAATGCCATCCAAATGCTTGATAACGGGGATCCGCGATTCCTGGCTGATTCGTTCAATCAAACCCTTGCCACCACGCGGAATGATGACATCGATGTACTGCACCATGCGCAGCAGTTCCCCTACCGCGCTGCGATCGGTTGTTTCAATGACCTGAACCGAGTCACTGGGTAGACCGGCCTGTTCCAACCCCTGATTGATGCATCGGGAGATGGCCTGATTCGAATGTATCGCCTCGGACCCCCCGCGCAAGACCGAGGCATTGCCGGATTTTATGCACAAACCCGCGGCATCGGCCGTAACGTTCGGTCTAGATTCGTAGATGATACCGATCACCCCCAAGGGAACCCGCATGCGTCCCACCTGAATTCCCGAAGGTCTGAATTTCAATTCGTTCACCTCACCTACCGGATCAGGCAACTCGGCGATCTGCCGCAATCCCAGCGCCATCGCCGCAATACGACTATCGGTGAGAGTGAGCCGATCCAACAATGCCGAGCTCAGCCCCCGCGCCCTACCCGCCTCAAGATCATGCCGGTTGGCCTGTTTCAACTCGAGCGCCGAGGATTCAATGGTATCCGCAATGCCCCTTAGCGCCTCGTTACGCACGTCGGTTCCCGAGCGTGCTAAGCATCGCCCAGCGGCCCTGGCCTGACGACCCACCGAAGCCATGTAGCTTGGTATATCGAATCCTATACTTTCGTTTGTTGCGCTCATCTCTCTACTCTGGTGGTAACCCGGATATTTCATAAATTGCACACGCCCTCGCTTGGTCCTTGTTTCCACAAGTAATTTTACTCAGTCGGTCGTAGTCGTGGATACGCCGCTCCTTCGAAAATTCCCTTGTGAAAATAAACCCCTACGCGATCATCGCGCAAATTCATGAAATATCCGAGGTAGTACTCAAGACATGCTGACCACACATCTGTAGCACCAATTGTAACAATTTCTCCCATTCCCTGTCTTGGTTATCCACGCCCTTAATTACCCGGTCCACCTGAGCGCAGCGGCGTAACAAACGACACCAAACACAATGGGAATGGCGTCTCAAGGCCTTTGCGATCAACGGCTTGCGTCGTTGCCATTGCTTTTGCGTAACCTGACTCAGTGTTGCGCCCCGCTCCAGGTCAAAGGACATGGCGACCAGACTACGGACTTGTTCGGTTAGGGACCATAGCACTAAAGGCGTTCCCACATCTTCAGCGTGTAACCCATTCAGGACCTTGACGGAACGAATGGTATCGCCCTCCAGTGCCGCATCGGCTAAATCAAAAACATTAAACCTCGCGCTATCGACGACGGCCTCATAAATGCTCTTGGCGTCCAACCGACTTTGGCCAAAGAGTAAACTAAGCTTATCGATTTCCTGCCTGGCGGCTAGCAGATTACCCTCCACTCGAGCTACCAGCAATCTCACTGCGTCATCATCGGCTTGCATCCCGGCAAGGCGCAATCGCTTGGAGACCCAGTCCCTCACCTGCCTATTGTTCAATGGCCAGACTTGAATCACGATTCCTGCCTGATCCAAGGCCCTGAACCAGGCACTGGTTAAAGCATTGCGCTCCAGCTTACCCATCTGCAACAACAATAGGGTATCCCGCGGAGGATGTCCTGCGTAGGATTGTAAGGCCTTTGATCCGTCATTACCCGGGGTCACCGACGCCAATCGCAGATCGATTATACGACGTTCGGAGAACAAAGAGAGATTCCCGGAAATCTGTTCTAGTTCCCGCCAATCGAAGCCGGGCTCCACGAACACTACATCACGCTCGGTGTAGCCATCCTGTTTGGCAAACTCCCTGATAAGATCGGCAGCCTCTATAAGCTGCAAGGGCTCATCTCCACACAGCAAGTACACTGGCTTCAAACCCTGTTGCAGATGACGTTCTAGTTGTCCAGGACTTATTCTCATCTGCCTAGGAGGCTGTCCGAGAATAGGGGCCGTAGCGAGGGAAAGTCATTTTGAGTCCATTTTTTTTATCATTTGAGGCGAATAGTAGGCCCTATTTAACGATAATGATCGAGTAAATGGGCTAAAAATATTTTTCCGCAGTAGGTTCTCTATTCTCGGACAGCCTCCTAGTCCCTCGTATGTTTATACAGCTGACTGATAACCATGAAATTTTCTTTTACAATGCTATACTTTGTCAGAATCGGAGAAGGCCATTCGAGGTAAGAGCTTTGAATAATCGTGCGGCAAGCACAAAGCAAAACAAGGGGAAGGTAAAGCGGATACTAGGTGAACTTACCGGTCACACTAAGCGTGGAAACACAGAAAGACGTGGCTGGAAGCCCTTACCTACGCTCCCGTTCTTCGATAGTTCAGGGATACCGGTAACCGAAGATCGGCGCAAACCACCAGATCGGCGTGAAAACGATCTTGCCGTAACGTTGGAAGAAAAATGCTGCTCAAAATAAATCGCGTAATATGACGCCCTCCCTTTAATACGCATCGCCGTGCAGCCAATCTTGGAGGGTAAGAATACTTAACCTATGGAATCTACCGGGCAGTTGGTACACCCTTCTCCTTGTCGGAAAGTACTGGAGACCATAGCCGGCCGGTGGGAACATGCGACGCCAGATATGATGCAAATACGCAAGGAAAACCGATCTAAAATACTTTATTTTATAACACTCATCTGTTCATTACTTTTACTCGACGCCTGCGCTACCTCGCCTGAACCAGACCAGGGGGGTTCATCCGCCAATGAGACCGGAAAATCCGCAGTAGATAGCGACAAAGTGCAAAATGCTCAAGCTGCAGAGAGTGCGGTTTATATCGTTAAAAGGGGTGATACGCTGCATGCAATAGCCCTTAAAACCACAGGAACATACAGCGACTGGCGACACATTGCCGAACATAACCAAATTGCTGATCCAAATAAACTCCATGTGGGCCAAAAGATCGTTATCCCCCCCGGCCTCAATCAAACCGGCACCAAATCAGATGATTCTGATCCATACCCTCCCACTCAGCCCAGGGGTTGGTTACTCGTACGCGGCACCAACTATCCCAGAGAGATCAACATGGAACCCGACCCCGCCTCAGATATCTTGACCCAGGTATGGCCGGGTACTCACCTTTATTACACGGAACGTATCGACAGCTGGTACAAGGTAATCACAGAAAAGGGCTACGGATATGTCAATCCTGAATACGTTCACCAGCCACAATGAATGCGGATCAAATGAGTGATCCTCATGTTAGTTAAGACGCACTCCAACTACGACCAGAACTGAGGGGTAATCGATGAGTTCGGATAACGGAACCTCGAAAATAGGCGAAGGTGCTGAAAAGCGCATACATGATCGAGTACCTATCATTACCAAGATCAAAATCACCCATGCCTCATTCGGCTCGATAATTGTAAAAACCAAAAACCTTTCCCATGGGGGTATTTGCGTGCTGACAGAGAACACCTCCATACTGCCGGTAGGCCGCGTCCTCGAAGGTCAAATCCAAGATGGCGAGGAAAATCGTCCGATTGTCAAGATCGAGGTTGTACGAATAGGACAGGAGGGTGTAGGACTAAAATTTCTAGATTGAGATCGTAGCCACGGAAAAAATCATCTATCTTCCCTATCCGGGCTAAATCCTGAAATAGCGGGGAGCGAATGATCGTTTTCACAAACTGAGATGATAGAATGCGCCTTTACCAATCACATCAGTGATAAACGAGCGCAATGAACAAACTCTCTCCCACAGAGGCCTTCGACAGACTCACCCCGGACCATATCCTGGATGCCGTTGAATCGATGGGCGTTCGCTGTGATGGCCGGTTTCTTGCCCTGAACAGCTATGAGAACCGGGTGTATCAAATCGGCATGGAAGAGGCCGATCCAATGGTGGCCAAATTTTACCGCCCGAACCGCTGGACCGATGATGCCATTATTGAAGAACATCGTTTCACCCTGGCACTAGCCGAACAGGAATTGCCCGTCATCCCCCCCCACCTGGATGACCAGGACTGTAGCCTGCACCGCCACGGTCCTTACCGATTCGCCCTCTACCCACAACGTGGCGGCCATGCGCCGGAACTGGGCAACCCGCAACACCTCGAGCAGCTTGGCAGGCTAATCGGACGGATCCACGCCTTGGGAGCAATCCGAGACTTCGAGCATCGTCCCACACTCGATATCGACAGTTTCGCCATCAAATCGCGCCATTTTCTACTGGAGAGGGAGTTTATCCCCGAGCACCTGCTGGAGGCCTATCAGACGTTGACCAAGGATCTCATTGTACAGATCCGGCTCTGCTTCGAACGCGCAACAGCTGTGCGCAGTATTCGCCTGCACGGCGACTGTCACCCGGGTAATATCCTCTGGACTGATGACGGGCCGCATATTGTCGACTTTGACGATGCCCGCATGGGTCCAGCGATCCAGGATCTGTGGATGTTCCTCTCCGGCGAACGCTACGAAATGAACGCCGGACTAGCGGACCTGCTCGAGGGCTATACCCAGTTTTGCGATTTCAATCCTGCGGAGCTGCACCTGATCGAAGCCCTGCGAACCCTGCGCATGATTCACTACGCCGCCTGGCTCGCGTCTCGTTGGCAGGACCCCGCATTTCCTCTCGCCTTTCCCTGGTTCAACAGCTCCCGCTACTGGGAAGATCATATCCTATCGCTACGCGAACAGGCGGCATTGATGAACGAACCGCCATTGGCATGGAACTAGAAAAACCGGCTTTTGAAGTTTTGACGGGTTAACCCGTTTACGGGCCACCAGTTGGACGTTGTTTGCCGATGATAAATCGAGCAAATTTACGACTGATGAGAACCCCCAAGCTATTCAGAAAAATCGGTTCCCGTCAGATCTAGAATATCGTCGAAATCATCGACATGCCAAGAATTTGGCTCTTCAGGAAATTCATCCTCACTAAAAAGATCAGTGCTGTCTTGTTCCAATTCCTTGCGTTTTTCTCTTGGATGCATTTTCATACTCCTAATGAAACACCCTAGTCATGAGTACTCCACCACTATTGAGTCGATGGAGTGCCCGTTCCATGCAATCATCGGTAATAACTGAGGCATTCCTCAGATCATGCGATTTTGCGACCCTTATGCTCCGTTGCCACACTGGCCGCTTGTTCACGTGTATAAAAACGGCCACCGAGTACAAATCCAGCGGCCACTGAAGATTTGATTGCCTTGACCTTTCCTTCAGCCGTACGCTGGGTAACCACATCCTTTGGTAACCCCTCCAGCAGATGGATTGGCGCAACCCTACCATCGGCAAATCGAGACAGGTATACTAGTCCGGTATCAGCGTCAAAAAACGCTGGATGGAACCCAAGACAGCTATTCTCCTGACTGATTCCCCCGGAGTTTTTATAAATACCGTTTTCCGACTCTAGGGTCTTATTCGTCAGCTGCGCTGGATGATGAGATCGACCCTGACCCTCGTCGGGAACAGCTGACATCGCACATCTCATCTGCATGTTCATGATCCGCCTCCGGAACTTGCAAACTTCATCTTCTCTCTAAATGATCAGGATGCAAACTTTGGACCACAACCATGAAAGATGCTCTAAAATAAGTATTTTTACTTAATAATCAAATAGTAATGGAACATCATCCATTAATTTCAGTGGCTACTCATTCGTAGGTTTTCCCAAGAGAGTAAAAAAACCGTCTTAAAGATTGTTAAAGAATTGTCGCTTTGTCATCTCGGCCACCCGTTGCAAACGGCCCTACGTCCATGCACCAAGAAACAGAGGATTCTAAATGGGTAACGATACCGTAACCATCATTGACAATGCCACCGGCAAGCGCATGGAACTCCCAGTATTCAAGGGTACCTGCGGACCGAGCGTCATCGACGTACGAAATCTATACCGTGAAATGGGTTATTTCACATACGATCCGGGCTATCTCTCCACCGGCAGCTGTGATAGCAAAATCACCTTTATAGATGGAGAAAATGGGACACTTCTCTATCGCGGATACCCTATAGAGCAACTCGCTAAGCACAGCACATATCCCGAGGTCTGTTATCTGCTTCTCTACCGCAAGTTACCCACCAAGGCTGAGTTAGAAAAATTCAACGAAAGCATCAAGAAGCACTCCCTTCTAGATGAAGCGATGAGAGTGTTCTACCGTGGATTCCGCCATGATGCCCACGCCATGGCCATCATGGTTGCCGGTGTAGGCGCCCTAGCCTCCTTCTATCCCGAGGCCCTGAATGTACACGACCGCAATGACAGAGAGACTTCCGCCCATCGACTCATCGCAAAAATGCCTACCCTCGCGGCCTGGAGTTACAAGTATTCGATTGGTCAGCCTTTCACCTACCCTCGCAATGACCTGGATTTTACGGCCAACTTCCTTAGTATGATGTTTGGGATCCCTACTGAGGAATATCAAGCCAATGAAACCTTTGTAAAAGCGATGGATTTAATTCTCATCCTGCACGCGGATCATGAGCAAAACGCTTCCACCTCCACTGTACGCCTGACCGGCAGTTCAGAAGCCAGTCCCTTCGCCGCGCTATCGGCCGGTATCGGCACCCTATGGGGACCTGCCCACGGCGGTGCCAACGAGGTTGTCGTCCATATGCTCGAAGAGATGATAAGCTCAGGGAAGAATCTTAAGCACTATATCAACCGCGCAAAGGACAAGAACGACCGCTTTCGATTAATGGGATTCGGCCATCGTGTTTACAAAAACTACGATCCACGTGCAAAAATTATTCGCCAAATATGCCACCAACTGCTCAAAGAGATCGGAAGCGATACCGAAAACCAGCAGCTGTTCGATACTGCCATGGCACTGGAACGCGTCGCCCTGGAAGATGAATATTTCATCGAAAGAAAGCTATATCCTAATGTAGACTTTTATTCCGGCATCATCTTCC
The DNA here is from genome assembly GCA_024222475.1 of Gammaproteobacteria bacterium. GTDB lineage: Bacteria > Pseudomonadota > Gammaproteobacteria > JAAEPA01 > JAAEPA01 > JAAEPA01. Next base: position 16,547 of record JAAEPA010000929.1, read on the forward strand.
GGGCCATGGGTATACCTCTCAACATGTTTACCGTCATCTTCGCCCTCGCTCGCACCGTGGGATGGCTAGCCCATTGGATGGAAATGATGGCCGATCCCGATGCCCGTATCAGCCGCCCCCGACAACTTTATACAGGCCCAGACCTGCAGAAATATGTGCCTATTGAAAAACGTTAAATTGCACCCATAACAGATGGGCTTACGGAATACAGGGCGCGTCGCCTTTTACCTCATAGCTGCGTTAGAACACGAAAACCATAAATCACAATTGATCCTGAGGAGAAAACCCCATGTCAATGGACCGGATCATTCTTGCCAGTGCTGGAATTTTTATTTTAATCAGTCTGATATTAGCTCAGCTTCACAATCCGTATTGGTTGCTATTTACCGGTTTTATCGCTTTGAATCTCGTCCAATCCGCATTCACTGGATTTTGTCCACTAGCCCTTGTACTGAAAAAAATTGGTGTAAAGCCGGGAGCGGCATTCAAGTAAACATCTCTCATTGGGTGCGTATTTATACGTACGTGTTTACGCTTATTGCACCAAGTTTCAAACTAAGATATAAATGACCAAAGGTGTATTTTTAATTATAAATCAACATCATCCGCGCGATAATCAAGTGGCCTAATGCGTACAAAGTTGGTTTTTTACAACACATTTTCTGTTCTTTGACGCAGATCACATTTTTCTCTTTATCTCTCGGCTAAAAAACTATAACAGACAAGAATAAACTCTATTGGAAGGAATGATTGGAGCCGATATTAAAATGCATAAATATTTCGTAGCTGAACTTACCAGAAAGGGTTGGAGACGAATCAGCAAGAAATTCAACGATCTCAAGGAGGCTCAGAGCAGACACAAAAACCTCAAACGTAGATTTCCAAATGCCTGCGTGGTTGTTGATAGCAAGCAGTAAATAGTGCACGCGGTTCAGCGAGACTGGCTTTGAACAGTTTCGCTGGCCTGAAGAGCGTAAGGCGGGATGCCTGGAGTAAAGTCCCTTGTGGAAATAAATCTCTACACTATCATCGCGCAATTTTATAAAATATCCGAGTTAGGTCCGTTAAAGACACCTCCCTGCCCCGCGACTCTGCTCGGCCTGTAATTCATCCCACCAATCAATAACCTACTCCTTGTAAGCACGATCACTTGTAGTGATTTAGGCGAGCCTCCCTAATCATGAGTACAATAGGCTCATTAGCCGGCTTTTCAGAGACTTCGCCACAACATGTTACTTTCGCGACTTGAACTGCGTTGCAATAGGAAATGCGGAGTGCGATGATAGCTATTGTACCCATGCAGTAGACTACGATTTATTCACAAGCTCTCGGGTAACATCACATCCATAGCGGATGATCCTTCCAAAATGCGAGAACGATCTATCTTCATGGATAAGGAAATTCATTATGCAACTCTCTCAGGCAAGTCTACAACCGAAACACGAAAACGACACTCTTGGGCGCAATACTTCAGCTACTGAGTCAATAAATATCACATTATTGCGATCCCTACGCAACCAATCGGCACGCCTGACGCTCGTTTATCAAGGCAAAACGACAGAATTCACCCCCGGACCGCACGTCCTCATGATCGGGCGTAGCCAAGATTGCGACATCGTGCTCAAAGACAGGCACTCATCGAGAAAACACGCACGAGTTGTCTACCGCAAAGGAAAATTTGTTCTCATCGACCAAAGCACCAACGGCAGTTTCATCAGCATGAATGGCCTGGCCGAAATCTGTTTGGTTGAGCAAGATCAATTACTACTCGTAGGTTCCGGAGTGATTGGCCTGGGCAGATCGACTTCTGGGGAGCAGGATCAGCTAGTTCACTTTACATGTCACTACGCTCCCCAAATAGATAATCCCAGCAAATAATTCCAAGGCCCCTGTTTAGCCCGGATTTTTCATAAATTGCACACGCCCTCGTTTGATCCTTGTTTCCACAAGTTATTTTTGAACAGGTCATTAGCATCGAGATAAATGGCTTGGTGAATTCACTTATTTTACCATTTGGTATTCATTGAGAAGTTGAATGAGCATGATAAAGGAACAAGCTGAAAATGCCGGCCGACTACGGAGTCGGGAAGTATTATGAGACATGAAACTCCCCTGTTCTGGATATTAAGACACCTGTTGGTACCTTTTGTTGTGGTCCTCGTCCTGTTTGCGGTAATGGCGATCTATACCATCCCATTCAGCAGCCATTATCTGGAGTTAGGAATCATTACATTTATTATCTCTTCAAAGATCTTCACGGAATTAAACCTATTAGAAACCTGGCAACAGGTAAGCTTCAGGGCGTATGGACGGGATATGCTGATCGGTTGGAGCATTACTATAGGAATACTATTGTTTCTAGGCTTTGCCCTTAAACTCACTGAAAACTATTCCAGATTGGTATTGACCACTTGGTTTTTAGTGGTTCCCTTCGCACTATTAGCCGTGCTGTGGGGCATCCGTCGACTATTATTGAATTCCCGCTCAGAAGATAAACTACAGTCAGTAGTTATCGTCGGTGGAAACAAACTCGGAATACACCTGGCTAAGAAAATCAGCAATAACCCCTATCTATCCATGTCCTTCAAGGGTTTCTTCGATGACCGTACTACGGAGCGCCTCGCAATAAACGACAAATACCCATTCATAGGGGGATTGCGCGAGCTGCCCGAATACGTAAAACGGAACCGAACCAAACTCATCTACATCGCACTGCCGATGTCATCACAACCCCGTATTATGCGGTTGCTGGACGCCCTTCGCGATACTACCGCATCGATCTATTTCGTACCGGACCTTTTTGTATTCGATCTTGCCCATGCCCGCTTTGGCGAAGTAAGCGGGATACATGTGATTGCCGTCAGCGAAACCCCTTTCACAGGTGTCAATGCCCTGATTAAGCGCATGACCGATCTGATATTGAGCACCCTGTTTCTGCTGCTACTTTCTCCTTTTATGCTCGTAATTGCTTTGGGAGTGAAACTAAGTTCTCCGGGCCCCGTGCTGTTCCTGCAACAACGCTATGGATTGGATGGCCAAGAGATCAGGGTAAGAAAATTTCGTACCATGAAGGTCATGGAAGACGGTAGCGAGGTCAAGCAGGCTACCCGTGATGATCAGCGAATTACCCGCTTTGGTGGGTTTTTACGTAAAACTTCATTAGACGAGCTACCACAGCTGATTAATGTACTGTCTGGAAATATGAGTCTGGTCGGACCTCGTCCGCATGCCGTTGCCCATAACGAGATGTATCGCAGCCTCATTAAAGGCTATATGATTCGCCACAAGGTCAAACCGGGTATCACCGGCCTGGCCCAAGTAAACGGTTTACGCGGTGAAACCAAGACCTTAGACAAGATGCAGAAACGTGTTAAATATGATATCAACTATCTACGCAACTGGTCGCTTGCGCTGGATCTCTGGGTTATTTTTCGCACCGCTCTAATCGTCTTCAAAGATGAAAATGCCTACTAGACCGTACGTTTTAACCAATATTTGAATGGGTCAAAATATAACCTCATTAGGCCCTACAAAGATGATGTAAGGTGATTTCCGCAGGGCAATTAAAACGCACATCGACCACCGAAACCCCAGAGCCACGAGATGTGTAGCCAATCATCTTGTAGTATTTCCAGGGACCGGAACACAGGTTACGAGGACAGCGGGCATTACACATCAGAGGAATCCCGCCAGGCAAACAGATCTGTCCCCCATGAGTATGCCCGCAAAGCATGACATCAAATCCGGTGTGAGCAGCATGCCGATAGACTTCCGGAGAATGGGACAGCAGGATCGATGACGATGTCTCCGGCAGGTTCAGCACGGCCTTTTCTATATTATCTGCACGATAATAGTGCGGATCGTCTATCCCTACCAGATAGATCTCGGCCCCTTCCCGGCGCAGCACGGCGGATTCATTGAGCAGCAATCGAATACCCATTTGTTCCATATCCGGGACCATAAGGATGGAATCGTGGTTACCCAACACACCATACACGGGCTTCTTGAGGTGATGTCGTATGGCCCGCAATCCCGCCAATGCCGCTTCGAATGAGCCATGGGTCTTGGCCCTGAAATCCCCCGTCAGGACACACAAATTATAATCCACCCGTCGTAGTCTCTCGATCAATGCTTGGGGCATCTGCGGATTGGCGTCGAGATGCAAGTCACTGATCTGTAATATGGTGTATCCATCGAAAGGTTCTGGAAGCCGATCAATCACGAGATCGTTATGTGAGATTTGGATATTAAGCGCATTTCTCTTGCCCCGCTGGTGCAACAGTAGCAACCTGAGGGTATTTCTGATGACCGAATGAATGGAATACCAATTTTCAATATGGAAGGAATTTCTTCCCTGACCGAAGATCTGAGCCTCGTGATCCGCTTCGATTCCCAGCCGCAGTCGCAGATGCGAACTGCTAATACGCTGTTGCAAGACGCGAATTAAAGAATTATCAGGGGGCAATGTTGTCATGAAGTGCAGGCCAATCTAGATTGTTCTATAAATACTCCCACCTAAAAGTTTGTCCCTTGTTCGGCAATCACAATAAAGTTCTAGTTTCTATTTGGCCATATTGAAATAGGCCTTCAAGAGCATTAACCTTGCCGCCTTTATAATAGAGTACCGCCTGCAGGAAAACCAGATGAGTCAAGCGCAAAGAATTCGCGAGATCCCTTATAACTATACCTCATACTCAGATCGTGAGATCGTCATCCGTTTTCTGGGGGAAGAGGCATGGTTGATCATTGAGGATTTACGAACTTCTCGACGTACCGGCCGATCCGCGCGGATGCTCTTTGAGGTCTTGGGAGATATGTGGGTCGTGAGCCGCAACCCGTATCTTCAAGACGATATATTGGAAAATCGCAAACGCCGAGAAGCCCTGATCCAAGCCCTGCACCACCGCCTAGACCAAATGGATCATCGGACGAATGGAAATGTAAAGGCAGAACATCTCATCGCCATTACCCGCAGAGCGGTAGACCGATTCGCCGGCAATTTTGAAGAACATCTGAGATTGCGGCAAACGGTAACAAAGCGCCTATACCCCATCACCCGTAAAGATAACGTGGATTTCAGTGGCTTGGCCCGGGTTTCTCACGCTACGGATGCCACCGACTGGCGGGTAGAATACCCCTTGGTCGTCATCTCACCAGACACAGAACAAGAAACCGGGCTCATCGTCAGGGCCTGCATTAGTCTCGGATTGACCATCATCCCGCGGGGAGGCGGTACCGGATATACGGGCAGCGCCGTGCCCCTCTATGAAAAAACGGCGATGATCAATACCGAAAAACTCGAGCAGCTCGGCCCGATTGAATCCCGACGGCTGCCAGGGCTCGACCACGAAGTTCCTACGCTGCGGGTCGAGGCTGGTGTAGTCACCAAACGGGTTTCCGAATGCGCTGCCGAAAACATGCTGGTGTTCGCTGTAGATCCCACCTCCCAACATGCCTCCACCATCGGTGGAAACATCGCCATGAACGCCGGCGGTAAGAAAGCTGTGGCTTGGGGCACTACTTTGGATAACCTGGTCTCTTGGAGAATGGTTACACCGCAAGGAAAATGGCTAGAGGTGGAGCGCTTGAACCACAACCTAGGCAAGATCCATGACCAAGCAGAAGTCACCTTTCGCCTCAGTCATTTTGCCGAGGATGGCAAGACAGCACTGGGCGAACCTGAAATGCTAATCCTACCCGGGTCGTCTTTTCGCAAAACCGGGCTGGGCAAGGATGTGACCGATAAGTACCTTGGTGGCCTGCCAGGCATTCAAAAAGAGGGTTGTGACGGTTTGATTACCTCGGCACATTTTATGCTGCATCGCATGCCAGAGCATATTCGCACCCTCTGCCTGGAGTTTTTCGGTACCGACCTCAGCCCTGCGGTATCGGCAATCGTGGAGATCAAGGAGTATCTACAGTCCAAAGAAGGCGTTTTACTCGCCGGTCTTGAGCATATGGACGAACGTTATGTCAAGGCGGTGAAATATTCCAGCAAGGCTACTGGCCGGGAACGACCCAGGATGGTGTTGCTGGCTGATGTGGCCAGTGATGACGATCAGGTTTTAGCCGCCACCTGCTCTCATGTAGTACGCATGGTCAACGCCCGTAATGCCGAGGGATTCATCGCCGCCAGCTCCCAAGCGCGACATCATTTCTGGCTGGATCGCAGTCGCACAGCCGCCATCTCCGCCCACACCAATGCCTTTAAACTCAATGAGGACGTGGTCATTCCGCTGGCCCGACTAAACGAGTACAACCGGGCCATTGAACGGATAAACATCGAACAATCCATTGCCAATAAGATCAAGATCATCACTGCATTGATGGACTATCTGCAGGGTGATCTCAAAGAACTTCGCAATGTCGAAGAGTACGACGCCAGCCAAGAGAATCTCGCGATCATAGAGGCTAAACGCGATGTCATGGGTAAACATCTGACCAAGGTTCAGCATCGCTGGCAATCCGTGCTCAAACGATTGGATGAACCGGCAACCGAGCATACTTACTTATTGAACGAACACGAAATAAAGTCCATCCGTGACCCCGACACCCTGTTGGACCTGCTGCTGCGTCATGATCTAATCATATCCTATCGCCGTGAGGTGGCGCAGCGCCTTAACGAGGTCTTCGACGGCCAGGACATGGCGCCGGTACGTCAACGCCTGATCGAGATCCATGCAGATATCCGCAATGCCCGCCTGTTCGTTGCCTTGCATATGCACGCGGGCGATGGCAATGTCCACACCAATATCCCGGTACATTCCGATAACTACGAAATGCTCCACGAGGCCGAACGCATCGTAGCTTATATCATGAGCTTGGCGCAGTCCCTCGGGGGTGCGATCTCCGGCGAGCACGGGATCGGGCTAACCAAAATGCGATTCCTGGAGCCGAAAAAGATCAGTGAATTCGGTAAATATAAGCAACGCGTTGATCCTGACGATCACTTCAATCGGGGCAAGCTGATGCCGGGTTCTGGGCTAGAAAACGCCTATACCCCTTCCTTGCGCCTGGTGCAACAAGAAGCGTTGATCCTGGAAGAGAGTGAGCTGGGGGCGCTCAATGACGCCATCAGACATTGTCTTCGCTGCGGAAAGTGCAAACCGGTATGCATGACGCATATCCCACGGGCCAACCTGTCGTATTCTCCCCGCAATAAAATACTCGGCAGTGGACTGGTGATCGAGGCCTTTTTATATGAAGAACAAACGCGCCGGGGTGTCTCCATTCGTCACTTCGACGAAATGAACGACTTGGCGGATCACTGCACGGTGTGCCACAAGTGTCTGTCGCCCTGCCCGGTAGATATCGATTTCGGTGAGGTTTCCATTCAAATGCGCAAGATCCTCACTGATCGGGGACAGCGGCGTAAAAGTCTGACAGCTTTGGCGGCGATGGCATTTCTCAATATCAAGGATCCCACCGCCATTAAATTGATGCGTACCGTAATGATCGACTGGGGCCTGAAGGCACTGAATATCGGCAGCAAACTCGCCACCATCACCGGAGTTGTAAATGGAGAAAAAATCCCTGCCGCAACCTCAAAACTACCTGCCATTGGAACTCAAGTAATCAATTTAGTACGAAATCCTGCCCAAGCGATGGTACCAAAGAAATCCACCCGGGCGATGCTGGGAATTGAAGAAACACACATGATACCCATCATCCGTGATCCGGCGAAGATCAATGAAGACTCAGATGCCGTGTTTTATTTCCCCGGTTGCGGGTCGGAACGTTTGTTCAGCCAGGTTAGTCTCGCTACTATCGCCATGCTCTACGATCTGGGAGTTCAGACAGTGCTGCCACCCGGGTATATGTGCTGCGGTTATCCGCAAATAGCGAGTGGTTTGCAAGACAAGGGACAACAGATCACCACCGAAAACCGGGTATTGTTCCACCGGGTAGCCAATACCTTGAACTATCTGGATATCAAAACCGTCATCGTATCCTGCGGTACTTGTATCGATCAACTTCAACACTACCAATTCGAAAAGATATTTCCAGGCTGCCGATTGCTGGATATCCATGAATATCTAATGGAAAACAATGTGAACCTCAATGAGTTGAACGGGGTAAAATACATGTATCACGACCCCTGCCACTCCCCAATGAAGGCATACCCCCCTAGCCAGGTCGCTTCGCAGTTATTAGGTCAGGAGGTACTGTTGTCAGACCGCTGTTGTAGTGAGGCCGGGACTATGGCCACATCTCGACCGGATATCTCTCGTCAGCTACACTTTCGCAAACAAGAAGAATTGCAAACGGGAATCCGCCAACTAACAGGGGAAGATAACGCCTCTAACGAGACACTAAAGATATTGACCAGCTGCCCGGCTTGCCAACAAGGGCTTTCGCGTTACACCGAAGACACCGGCCTGAAAACCGATTACATCGTGGTAGAGCTGGCCAATCATAATCTCGGCAATCACTGGCAGGAAGACTTTATTATAATAGCTAGACACGGTGGAATTGAACAGATCCTTTTGTAGACGCTCGAAAAAGAGACACGACTCCAGTTCATCCAATATACTCATGACGGATGGGTTTTCGGGAGCGCAGAGTGCATCGAGTTTGTTACAGGGTAAGGCAGAATACGTAAGGAATTGTTTATTATATGGTTTTCGTGTCCTAGCGCAGCCATGCCTGTCCATGGCGAATTGTAACTTCTCATGTGAAAACAGGCGCTTGAGATACCTTGCACCTGATAGCGATCTAACCTACTCTGTTTACCCATGAAGGATCTGATCGTGCTCCTCATACATCTGTTGGCCACCCTCGCCAAACTCATGGGACCCGGCGGCGTAAAAGCCGTTGTCGCTGACAGCCTTCTCATGAAACAGCAGCTCCTGGTAATCAATCGCTCTCGGCAACGCGCACCAAATCTTTCAGCGCTTGATCGATTCCTGCTTGGCTTCTGGTCATTGTTTCTCAGTCCACATCATATCCTGCGGGCCGCGGTTGTCATCAAGCCATCAACACTACTGAGATTCCACGAAGCGCTCAAGAAGCGTAAATACCGGCTGCTGTTTTCACCCCGCAGAAAAGGCAAACCGGGACCCAAAGGACCTTCCAAGGAACTCATCCAGGTCATCGTTGAAATGAAACAAAGGAACCCACGGTTTGGGTGTCCTCGGATCGCGCAGCAGATCTCCAAAGCCTTCGGCGTTGAAATCGATAAGGACGTAGTGAGGCGAGTCCTTGCCAAGCACTACCAACCAGATAGAGGTGGCGGTGGCCCTTCTTGGTTAACCTTTATTGGACACATGAAGGACAGCCTCTGGAGCGTTGACCTGTTTCGATGCGAATCCATCACGTTGAAGAGCCACTGGGTGCTGGTGGTCATGGATCAGTTCACCCGGCACCTAATAGGCTTTGGTGTGCACGCCGGTGATGTCGATGGCATTGCGCTGTGTCGAATGTTCAATAAAGCGATTTCAGGCATGGGCATCCCGAAGCACCTTAGCACTGACCATGATCCGCTGTTTGAATATCATCGATGGCAAGCCAATCTCCGAATCCTGGATGTCGAGGAAATCAAGACTGTTCC
>JAAEPA010000930.1 GCA_024222475.1 Gammaproteobacteria bacterium
CCGGCAAAGACTCCGATGATTGATGAGTTAATGCCATCAGAGGCCCAAAAAGATTTTTTTTCAATGAAAGTACTTTGGGGGATATCTAAACCGGGAACATCATATTTAAAAAGGTTGGCGGGATTATCTGGGGCAAGTGGGCCTGATTTTGCAAAAGCCACAATAACAGATTTGCAGTTGGGGCAAGAAAATTGTGAACTGTTGGCCACTGCTTTCCCTTCCTATTTTTCATCCCAGTAATTGAGATTTGTGAGCCACTGCTGGCTGGCTGGTTACCTGTTGATGGTTTATTATGCTCAATAATTTGTGGGGTGTCAAAAAATGCCAGCCTGCGCTGGCGTGGGCTGGCATATGCTGGCGTATACTGACGAAGGATGGCCTATGCTGTGTGTGACAGCGTTTGCCAGCCTGGGCTGGCTATAAGCCTTGGTCTTTTATAAACTGCTCAATATCGAATTTGTTTTTATGCAGGGGGCTGCTGCTGGGGATAATATAGCGTTGCAGATCCGACCTAGACACTTGTTTCATGCCCACCGCAATCACGGCTGCCGCGACCGAAGAAATCGGAATTCCAAGCTCGACGGCTAAATCATACACAGATTGCTTAAGTTCCGGGGGTAAGTCATAGGTTGCTTTATTGCGTTTGGTCATTACGGTTAGACTCCCTACAGAAGATTAACCGTAATGGGTTTAACTGTCAACTTCCTCCCCGTTTATCCTTCACCCCCTTCGGCTTTACTGTTGTGGCCACGGGTGGCTACATACACCAATGCACTAGCGAAGAGCATTATTCCCACGATATAAAAACCTAACGGTGATAACAACGTATTCATGAGCCATCACCCCCTCTCATCAAAATGCGGCCGGTGAAGTATAACCAAATTAACAACAACAAGCCTAAAAAAGCCACCGTGAAATCGAATGAAAATCCGGAAAATGCCTGGCCAAACAGCAAGGTCGCCGCCGCTATATTTCCCAAGCTCATCAGCGCCTTGCCCGTATCGTAGTTTCGCTTTAACTCTCTTTTGGATAATTTGCTGGACGTTGCCATATTTAGCTGATTGTAACATACCCCTGGCAATGACTATTCAGGATAGCTTTGAGGCAGATTTCACCCGAATGTGATATGATAGGTAGGATTGGTTCAGCGCAAATTTTGAAGTAGTGTGGACGACAGGAGCATAAACGGTGCCTGATCGCAATGAGGCGAAAACTAGAAAAGAATTGATTGACCCGGCGTTGAAAAAAGCAGGTTGGGACGTAGACGACGAGGACCAGGTTGGGATAGAAATTCCGGTTGATGGATTTGACCCGCAAGCCTGGCAGCGGCTTGAAGTCAAACTAAATCGTCTCCGTCAGACCGGTGTGCCTTATAACGTCACCCTGCCTGCCGGCGTGAGCGACTACGTGCTATACCGTCCCAACGGTGAAATCATTGCCGTGGTGGAAGCCAAACGAACCAGTATCAATCCCCGCTTGGCCCAGGCCCAAACCGAGTTTTACGTCACCGAGTTAGCCATGCAGCAAAGTTTTCCGCCCTTTGCTTTTATGACCAACGGCCAGGAGATCCAATTTTGGGATGTGGGCCAGGCTAATCCTCGCTTGGTGCAAGGCTTTTTCTCCCCTCTGGATTTAGAAAACTTACTCTTCCTGCGTCAGAATAAGCGGCCGCTGAGCGAGGCTCCTATCAATACTTCCATCACCGACCGGGCTTACCAAATTCAGGCCATTCGACGCACCACCGAAGCCTTTGAGCAAGGAAAGCGCAAGGCGCTCTTGGTGATGGCCACCGGCACGGGCAAGACCCGGACTGTAATGTCGTTGGTGGATGTATTTTTGAGTACCAACCAGGCCCGGCGCATATTGTTTGTGGCTGATCGGAATGCTTTGGTCGATCAGTCCCTGCGAGAAGGGTTTCGGGCGCATATTCCTGATGAACCCAGCACCTGGATCCGAAGTTACAAAATTGATACCTCTAACCGTCTGTATGTGGTGAGCCTGCAAACCCTGAGCAACATTTTTCAGCGGTTCACGCCGGCCTTTTTTGATCTGATCATCTTTGATGAAGTTCACCGCTCGATCTTTAACAAGTGGAACGAGGTGCTGCACTATTTTGACGCGCGGATGATTGGCCTGACCGCGACCCCGGCCGATTTCATCGACCGCAACACCTTCTTGGAATTTGAATGTTTTGATGGGCTGCCTACCTCTTTGTACACCTACCAAGAAGCGATTGAAGAGGGCTACTTGGTTGATTTTGACCTGTACCAGGCCGAAACCAAATTTCAACGTAAGGGGATTAGAGGCGTCGATCTGAGTGAAGAGGAGCGGAATGCACTGCTTGAACAAGGGCTTGAGCCGGATGACATCGATTATTCCGGCACTGATCTGGAGACAAAAGTCAGCAATCGGGATACCCTACGCAAACAGTGGGAGGAGGTTTGGCAGGTCAGCCTCAAAGACCAATCGGGCCAACTGCCGGGTAAAACCATCGTCTTTGCGATGACCCAGGGGCACGCCTTGCGCCTATTGAAGTGTTTGAGGAGATGTATCCCCAGCATCCCGGCCTGGCCCAGGTGATTACTTATAAATCTGAGTACAAGGGCACGCTGGTCAATAACTTCAAACAAAAGGATATGCCCCGCCTTGCCATCTCTGTAGATATGTTGGAGACCGGGGTAAACGTGCCCGAGGCGGTTAATTTGGTGTTTATGCGACCGGTGCAGTCTCGGATTAAGTTGGAGCAGATGAAGGGCCGAGCTACCCGTAATAACGAAACCTGCCACTATCACGAGCGTTTGCCGAACGGCAAAAAAGAGAAGTTCTTAATTATCGACTTCTGGGAGAACAACTTTAGCAAAGATCCCCAAAAGCAACCCCCTCAAAATTTGCCGGTGCTGGTGCGTATCTTTAATACCCGCTTGCAGTTGTTAGAATTGTTTCTGGCCGACCAACAATCAGACGAGACCCGGCAGGTGATTGCCGACCTGCGACAGCAGATCGCCCAAATACCGGTCGACTCGTACTCGGTGAAGCAGGTATACGCAGAGATACAACAGGTCTGGGAGGACTCTTTCTGGCGGTATCTGACGGTAGATAGGTTGGATTTTTTGAAGCTTAGAGTAGGGCCGCTACTGCGCTATGTCTCAGGGGTGGAGGTGCAGGGGGCGACGTTTACCAGCAAGGTGGAGCGGCTGAAGC
>JAAEPA010000931.1 GCA_024222475.1 Gammaproteobacteria bacterium
CCTGTAATGGATGGTCGGAAACAAAAGCGGCGTATCGCTTGCTGGATAACGGGGCGGTTACGGCGGAAAGTATTCTCGAACCGCACCAGGCATGTACCTTGAAGCGGTTAGCAGGCGAAGAAACCGTGCTGTGCATTGAGGATACCACCGAACTTGATTACACAGACAAAAGCGACATAGACGGTCTAGGATCGCTCAATTATGAGATTCGCCAAGGGCTTTATCTTCACCCGATGCTGGCAGTTACCCCCGATCGACTGTGCCATGGTGTGCTCAATTGGAATACGGTGGTGCGCGAGCCTGGCAGCCTTGGGGAGGACGAGGATGATAAACGGCCGATAGAGGAAAAGGAGAGCTTTCGCTGGCTGGAAGGTTACCGTGTTGCCTGCGGCTTTGCAGCAGATCAGCCGGAGACGGCGTTTGTTTATGAGGCAGACCGCGAAGCCGATATCTATGAGATTTATGCCGAGCGACATCAGCGCCAAGCCCATGGGGAGGCTTTTGCGGAGGTTCTGGTACGCTCCCAGCACAATCGACTGTTGGCGAATGGTGGAAAGCTTTGGGACACAGTGAAAAAGACGGCTGTACTGGGTGAAATTGCTTTCGATATGCCCCATACCAAGCGCCGTAAAGGCCGCTTTATAGAGCAAACGATCCAGGCAACCCGCGTCGTATTGAAAGGCCCTTATCGTCAAGGACATCGCCTACCCGATGTTGAACTCACCGCTATTCGTGCCCGGGAAAAAAGACCGCCGAAGGGCGAACAGCCCATCGAGTGGGTTTTACTCACCAGCCGACCCGCTCAAACACTGGAACAGGCCCTGGAAATACTGCAATGGTATCTGTGCCGCTGGCAGGTCGAGATCTATTTCAAAATACTCAAAAGCGGCTGTAAGGTCGAAGAGTTACAGCTGGAGAGGCTTACGCGCCTGGAGCCAGCACTGGCCTTTTACATGATAGTGGCCTGGCGCGTATTGTATTTGACCATGCTGGGTCGGGCGTGTCCTGAGCTGTCATGCGAAGTTTTGTTTGGTGAACAAGAATGGAAGGCGGTATATATCGTTTATAAGAGACAAAAACCGCCTGAACAACCGCCGACACTAGACGCTATGATTAAAATGGTTGCCAGTTTTGGTGGTTTTCTCAATCGCAAGAGCGATGGTTTTCCCGGACCCAAAACAATGTGGATTGGGTTACAACGTTGCCTTGATTTTGCACTCGCTATCGAGTCACATAATGAGATGAGAAATCAGAGTTGTGGGTAACGATATGGCGCTAGCCGCCC
>JAAEPA010000932.1 GCA_024222475.1 Gammaproteobacteria bacterium
AAGAAATCCAGAGCATGATCGAAAATTTGCAGAATGGCACCCGCAAAGCAGTCACTGTAATGGACAAGAGCCAGTCACAAGCTGAAAAGACGGTAGAAATGGCCAGCTCGGCAGGGCAATCGCTGGATCAGATTGTCGCCGCCATGGAGGCGATCAGCAGCATGAACAAGGAGATCGCTCACGCTGTGAACGAACAGCAGGACACCGCCCAGTCGGTCTCGCACAACGTCAACAAGATTCAATCCGTGGCCGAAGAAACCGCCAACAATTCGCAAATGGCCCGGCAATCCAGCGACAGCGTTTCACAGCAGATCACCGGCCTGAAATCGTTGGTTCAGCGTTTTAAAGTGTACCCAATCGGGCAGTGAATCGAAAAGACTATCGTATTGTGCTTCGCTAGCTCCTATACTCATCCCTGATCCCCAAACACTGCCTCATTCATTCGCTCAACCACTGACATCGTATGTTGTTCGGATAAGTGGGCATATCGTTGAACCATAGCCAATGTCTTATGGCCAAGCACCGCTGCTATTTCGTGAAGGCTGGCACCGTTCATGGCTAGTTCGGA
>JAAEPA010000933.1 GCA_024222475.1 Gammaproteobacteria bacterium
AGTATCTCGCCATCCATGAATGGGCGCATAACCTCAAGGAGGTCACCCTGGAGTTTCTACGCATCTTATGCGGCGTCACACAGATCGCCTCATGAGCCCCTTTTTTTACCACCAAGGCCGTTGGTGAGGGGACTGGTCTAGGGCTCTCAATCTCCTTCGGCATCATCACTCGCCATCAGGGTACACTGTTGGTCAGCAGCGAGATTGGAAAAGGCACGAGTTTTAGCATCCAACTCCCGGTCAAAAGATAGGGAGTTCAATGGCTATTAACTGATCGCCCCAGGTTTGTCGCCGCAAAGACCTGAAACCCCCTATTTTGTTATCATAGTCATCAATAGACCGCCAGGGAGCACTACCCATGGCCGAGACAGCCCGCAACAAGCCCCACTATACCTATCGCAATTACGCCGGCTGGCCCGATGACGAGCGCTGGGAGCTTATTGACGGGAGGGCCTACAACATGACCCCGGCGCCGACAACCGCTCACCAGGCGGTAACGACGCGCCTCGTCGGTATTCTTTTTGGCCTTTTGCGGGATCACCGTTGCAGTGTGTTCACATCACCCCTGGATATCCTGCTCCCTGTGGGAGAGGAAGAGGATGAGGATGTGGGCACCACCGTACAACCCGATATCGTGGTCATCTGCCGACCTGAGATCATCCGCAAAAAAAACATCCGTGGAGCGCCTGACTGGGTGATCGAGGTATTGTCACCCTCCACGGCTAAAAAGGACGAGGGCATCAAACGCGACTGCTACCAGCGAGCCGGTGTCAAGGAGTACTGGCTGGCGCATCCGACTGACCAGACCCTGATTCGCTATCGGCTACGGGATGGGGCCTACGGCTTGCCGGAAGTCTTCGGCCACGACGACCGCATCGATTTGCCCGTGCCGGAGGGGGCGGGAATCGACCTTGCCGAGGTGTTCGATACGGGGATTGCCTTGGATCGCGACTAAGGAGTCATCCAAGTATAACTTCCCGATCTTGCTTGCCCTGTCGTCCGTCTTCGGCGTTGCGGCTACGGTTACATAGGCCTTGCTATGCGCCCTTCACCGCGCCTTGAAGACGAACGACATTGCGGCGCAATACCGGGAAGTTATGCTTGGATGGCTCCAAAGACGATTTCGGTCATATGGCGTGGTAGCCGCCACATGGCGGTCTGCGCTACTGTGCCCGCCCGCCGTTCGCCTTGGAGCGGCTGGGAGGCCATCGACGCGCACCGGCTGATTTACCACCTGCCCAAACCGCAACTGGATGCACCGAGTTAATGCTCGCCCCACTGGGGCACATCGGACGGATTGCAGCGCTGATTCCAGCACCGCATACGCAAGACCCATTGGATTTCCTATCCTTTATCCTTATCCTTCAGCATCGGAGGAGAGTAGAGGGGCAAACCGATGAATAACGTCACCGATATCCACAAGGTCAACGCCGACCGAATCGAGTTGTTGATCGATTGCAGTATTCAGGCCTACAACGCCTTTTCCAGCGAAAGTGCGTCGCATTGTGTCCGTGCCAGAGTGACTCCTCCTGAGGGGTACGAACTACTGGATTGCTGGAGTGGTGTGGATGCCGTGTTTGGGGAGGACAAGACGGTTGAGAACTATGGTCTGGTGTTCTGTTCGACGGCAGCAGCATGGCGCTATATCTTTGCATTTCGCGGGACCGACAGTGTTCTCGACATGCTCGACGATCTCGGTGTCGAGCCGTAGAAATTTGTCCCATTCGACTCGGATATCGCAGTACCTGCCGATGTGCGTGTCGAGTCCGGTTTTAGTGATATTTACAGGAACGGAGACGGAACCGTTGCCTCGATGCAGCGTCAATTGTTCGCCTTGATCGACAAGTATCAGGCTTCCATCAGACTCATCAGTGAAATCTATATCACGGGCCATAGTCTGGGAGCCGCACTAAGCCAGCTTTTTTCACTGGATGTGACGCTTTCTAGGCCCACAATCCCAACCACAAATATCGACTTCGCCTCGCCTCGGGTGGGTAATGGCGCATTTGTGAGTTTTTACGAAAAGAGCTCGCCTCACACGACATTGCGGGTACAGAACACTTATGATGCGGTGCCTCGTGTGCCAACTACAGAACTGGGGTTTGAACACACGACGTCAGTCTATCTCATAGCTTTCCACAGCACCGGCAAGCTCGGAAAACTGGATTTCAAGGCGAGCCATTCCAGTATCAATTACCAGACAGTGATAAGGTGCGCTGCGAAGAACGACGAAGGCGTGTGCAACACCAAACGCTTGCTGGGGGCGGATGGGGAAAATTCGATTCGTTCTGAGCGACCTGATGTGCAGACCCAATAACATCCGGCGGCACACAAAACCAGGCAGGACTAAACTTTGAAGACAACCACCCATTTAGAAGAGGGCGGGCCCTTGGGCATGTCCTGCCGTGTATTGCCGGCAAACGGGGACAACAGGGGGATGGTGCGGCGGTGCTTTCGGTTACCTCCGATGCTGCTTTCAGACCTCTGATGCGCCTTTGGATGGATGGGCAGTCGGAGTTCGTCGGTTTGTCCGCCCCAGCCTGATGAGGGCTCGGCGGGTTTCGGCTAAGTCGGCATTCCACGCGTTCACCGGTAGTTCCATAAGGGACACGGAAAAGATTAACTTACATGCTTATGCCTGGATAAATATTACTTATTAGACATTCCGAAGTATGAAGGCCATGGTACTCACACGGAGGTATGTGCCATGAAAATACTAGACGGAAATCTCATCAAAATCTATAAAGAAACCTCAAATTCATTGACAGGAAGTGCTCGCCGCGCCTTTCAGGCGAAGATCACAAATGAGTATTTAGGCGGTAATCAAAATATAGCAGAATCCGTATTAGGATGGGGACGTAACACGGTAAAGTTGGGACTTAAGGAGTTGGAGACAGGATATATCTGTTATGTTGAAATCCATAAGAGAGGTGATAACAAAACAGAGGAAAAGCTGCCAGACTTAGAGCAAGACATCAAGGCCATCGTGGAACCTCATGGTCAGGTAGATCCAAAGTTCAAAACATCGTTGCTTTACACAAGGATTACAGC
>JAAEPA010000934.1 GCA_024222475.1 Gammaproteobacteria bacterium
CCCACCTAATTCATTGATTTGCCGCCGCAAACCAGAATCCATCAAGCCAAATCTGTCAAGTCATCTGGGGGATAGGGGTGAAATCAATGACTCAATAGACAGGCAGAGCTCTCTGCAATTTCGAATGCCTGCAATTGGGTTCGTTTGGAAACAAACGACTAACTTGGATTCTCCATATTGGGTATTTATACTTTTATTAGAATTTCTGCAAATATGCTATCTTCAGTTGTATTTGAAGCTAGAGAATTGTTAGGGCAATTCACAATGACAACACAAAAACAAATCGACGCAAATCGCCTCAATGCAAACAAGAGCACCGGGCCAAAAACCGAAGCCGGTAAGGCAAAGAGCGCACGAAACGCGACAAAACACGGCGCCTTGAGCCGCGTCAGCGTTGCCGAGCACGAAGACAAGGCCTTGTTTGAAGCTCTACTTGGACAACTCGAGATAGAGCATGATCCTCGAACTACTATTGAAGGACAGTTGGTAGAGCGTCTGGCGTTATTGTTGTGGCGCGAAATCAGGTTGGCAAAAGCGGAAGCCTTTCAAAGCCAGGCCAACAAATTAAATATCGACTTTGAAAATGAGATGTCAAAGAGTGCTGGTGGATTCGTCAGAAATCGGCTACCGCGATACTATCAGGCTATAGAGGGCGTCTTACCGATTGAAACGCAGCTGCTGATTGGACGCTACCAAACGATGCTTTCAAATCAGATCGCGCAAACGCTGAGTCAGCTTCGTAAAGAGCAGGACCTAAGAGCCGATATGATCGAGGTTGAGTCCACCGACAATTGATGCCTCGCAAAATGAAGCTTGGAGATTGATAAACCATAATCGAAGTCTTACGCCAAGCGCATCTTATTGGATCGTCGACGATTCGATAGCGATTGATACATGTCATTTGGCGAGGCATTTCGGAGTTTACGGTCGCAGCCCAGCTGCTTGCAAGCGCTGAGCTGAATTCCATGTCACCCCCGCTTTTACGCTAGCTCGGTCGCAGAAATTTCCTTCTCCGATCGAGAATATGTCCGTGATCCTGGGGCCATTAATAGCGATGAGATCCAGAGCCCGCCCGCCACACAGGTCAAATTACGTCACTTAGCCGGCTATTTTTATCAATCACAGAATTATGAAAACGGTTTCATTACAAGAAGTTGTATATATTATGTCGGCTTATAAATACGGTAGAAAATCGGCGACGCCGATTCTGATGTGTGAACTATTCGTTCAAGATTTGACAATGCTATGGGCAGAAATGCCGCGACGTCCAAATGCGTTTCGCGTGTCTACAACAAGCTGTGCGTTGTCAGCAATCATCTGATAGTCGATGTAGTCGTGGTCCGTGGAAATCAGCACGGCGTTATATCCGCGGATACTTTCGGAACTCAACTCGACACTCTTCTGGCCAGCAAATTGCGCGTGTTCCCGCGTCATCGGAATTTCCAGTACGTGGGAGTCGTGGTATTCGACAGTTGTCCCGCGTTGCTCAAAAATCTCCATGAGGGCAAAGGTCGGGCTTTCGCGAATATCCGACACGTTCTTTTTGTAAGCAAGACCAACCAGAAGAACTCGCGCCGCACCCAGCGATTTCGATTGGTACTGGTCAAGCGCCCTCTCCAGATTTGCAACGACGTAGCACGGCATCGAGATGTTGATCTCTCCGGCCAGCTCTATGAAGCGTGTCGTCAATCCGAACTCGCGCGATTTCCAGGCGAGATAAAAAGGATCAATCGGAATACAGTGACCACCAAGACCAGGACCCGGGTAAAATGGCATGAAGCCGAACGGCTTTGTGGCTGCGGCATCGATCACTTCCCAGATGTCAACATCCATTTCGGCAAAGATGACCTTCAGTTCATTGACGAGCGCTATATTGACGGCTCTGAACACGTTTTCGGTGATTTTCACAGCCTCGGCCGTGGAAGGGGAAGAAACACCCACCACATTTTCGACCACCGCGTCATAGAAACTTTCAACCAGTTTACCTGCCACTGGCCCTTCCCCACTGACCACCTTTGGTATGGACGCTGTATGGAAATCCTTGTTTCCCGGATCCTCTCGCTCCGGCGAAAACCCGATCCAGAAATCGTCTCCGGATTTTAGACCTGTCTCCTC
>JAAEPA010000935.1 GCA_024222475.1 Gammaproteobacteria bacterium
ACAGGTGAACCTGCTACCACCACGATTCTCCATGCATCTCACCAGCTTAGCTCCTGCATGAAGCGGTCAACTGAGGATTCTAGGTTGAACATCACTCGTATTCAAGTCCAGCTCCTGGGCGATCTGACGGTTGGATAGGTTGAGCCCCATGAAATACAGGCATAGAATCCAAACGTCCAGTGGCTGATGATGCCCTTCGAAGATCGTCACCCTGGCCATCAACCCGAAATCCATTAAGAGCCAAAAATAAAGCTTGACTGCCGTTGCCGCGAGTAAGCTATGCATCAAGTCAAGCTCACATCGGCGGTGACCTTTAGGCGTTTTCAGTGCTCTTGATTTGGCAACCGTAGCCGAACCGGGACTCTTTCTTGGCATCTGCGATTCGAACCACAAGCGCCGTGATGTTAATCGGCAATTCGTCAGTTTCGTCGGATGTGATCGAAATCTTGATCTCGCTGTCGAGCGGGAGTTGTTGTTCGGTCCAAAGCAATGCGCCACTGGCACTGAGGTTTTCAAGCATTCCTTGACGGTAAGTCTCGTGTCCTAGCACACGATACTCAACACGAGCATGGATGCCTATGCGCGAAAATGATCGTTTTTCCTTTTCTTCCTCTGCCATAACGACTTCCGCTGTTGTATCAGAGCAACTTTCAAATCCCATTTATTATCTCTCCCTATTGCTATGGACCGACCTAGCCATCCCCATTCGAGCATTAAGGCGATTGTCGGAAAATCGCATACCAGATTGTG
>JAAEPA010000936.1 GCA_024222475.1 Gammaproteobacteria bacterium
CACAAAAGGCTGGCGCCTTTTGTGGGCCGGTTATTTGCGACGTTGGACAGACCCGCTTCGCGGGGGAGCTGATCGTAGTCATGAGATCGTATGAAGCGGCGGAAGACCGGGACCAACCAAGCAAAAAGAATGACGGGCCACCTGTAGGCGAATAAGGAGTGACCATCCCTAGTCACGGTTTTTGGTCCGCAATCCCGCAGACATAGCGGGAAGTATCCCGCGCTCTCCAGCAGAGTTTGCCGACAAGAACCTGCAGAGAACGGTGTACCAGTCATGACAACCTGGCCATTGCCATTCACTCTGCCAGGAACGCGCCGCCGTTATTCTCAAACAGCCGCGTGCAACTGGATATGGATACAGCTATACTCACCGCATGGAAGCAACGTTACAAGGCATCTTTCGCCAAATATTTCCCAAGTTTGTTCGGGGAAAGACCCTGCCCTTGCACAAACACAAGGCGGCCCAGGCGATCATGGGGTGCCGAACCCAGAAGATGGGAGGACACGTACAGCGTTGTCCCCACGGCCACGTTGAGGGGGTCTGGTACAACTCCTGCAAGAACCGCTCCTGCCCCCAATGCGCCGGTCTGCCCACCGAACACTGGCTGGAGAAGGTCAAGGCCCGGATCCTGCCCTGCGAGCACTACCACTGCATATTCACTCTGTCGCACCGATTGAACGCCCTTTGGTGGGCCAATAACCGCCTGATGGCCGATCTCCTGTTCCGGTGCGCGACAGACAGCCTGATGGAACTGCTGGCCGATGGAAAATACCTGGGTGCCAAGGTCGGGATCATCGCCAGTTTGCACACCTGGGGCCGCAACCAGAGCCAACACCCTCATCTGCATTGCCTGATCCCCGGCGGCGGCTTGAACGAGGCTGGGGAATGGGTCCCCGTGACAAACGGCTTCCTGCTGCCCTTCCGGGTAGTCCAGGAACTTTTCCGGGACAAATACGTCGCGGCCCTGCGAGAGGCCCATAGAGAAGGGAAACTGCGCCTGCCACAGGGCCTTACCGATGAAGGGCTGCGTAAACTGCTCGACCAGGTACGCTACCGGGTCAAATGGAACGTTCACATCCGCGAGCGCTACACCCATGGAGAGGGTGTGATGACCTACCTTGCCCGCTACGTCAAAGGTGGTCCCATCAAGAACCAGAGCATCATCGAGGCGAACGAAGATCAGGTCCTGTTTCGTTATCTGGACCACCGGGACGGCCAGGTAAAGACCCAGTCCCTGCTCCCGGAGCAGTTCATGGAACGTGTCCTCTGGCACATCCCGGAGCCCGGGCAGCACGGGATCCGGTATTACGGACTGTACGGGCATCAAGCCAAGGCCCTGCGCAACCAATGCCGGAGCCAACTCGGGGAGCTACCCGAAAAGGCACCGGAATCGGACAACCTAACCTGGCAGGCATACTTGGAAAGGCTGGGGATCACCGGCAAGGGTTGCTGTCCGGTTTGCGGAGCGCCACTGATCAGGACCCGGGAAATCCCTCGGACAACCGGTCCGCCCAGGAACTACCGGGAGTTGGAGGTGTATATGAAGGCGCTGGAGGCATAGGATACCCTCCAGGGGCGCAGTGCGGGTTGAAAAGCACGCAATAATGTGCTTTTATTACCAAAAAGGAAACAAAGGGAGGCCGGAAGAGAAAATGCATAAGTACATCTACCAAGATCATCCTGGAAACGACGAAATACGCATTGTTCAAAGCATCGTGGCTCACCAAATTGAAACAACAAAGCCCATAGATTCGGTGGCCGCAAAACGGCTCCGTCCAACAAGGCGTTCAACCGGCCGACAAGCTTATGAGTCACCGCACGTTCGTTACTCCGAATAATACACCGTGCTTTTTTTTGGCTCGAAGTTGGGCCGGTTAACTAAACGTTGGACAGACCCGCTTCGCGGGGGAGCTGATCGTAGTCATGAGATCGTATGAAGCGGCGAAAGACCGGGACCAACCAAGCATAAAAGATGGTGGAAAGCCGCTAGACGAATAGGGAGTGACCACCCCTGGTCACGGTGTTGGTCCGCAGTCCAGCGGACATAGCGGGAAGTATCCCGCGCCCTCCAGCGGCGCTTGCAGACAAGAACCTGTCGAGAACGGAGGGCCATTCATGGCAACCTGACCAGGCACCATTCACTCCGCCAGGAACGCGCCGCCGTTATTCCCAAACAGCCGCGTGCAACTGGATATGGATACAGCTATACTCACCGCATGGAAGCAACGTTACAAGGCATCTTTCGCCAAATATTTC
>JAAEPA010000937.1 GCA_024222475.1 Gammaproteobacteria bacterium
GCTATGTAACCGGAGTTACAGCGGGAGCCACAGCCGAAAAGACCAGCAAGGCGCGTATTTTAATCTTTTCCAAGTGCCTTAGTACTATGGAAAAAATCATTCCGTCTTGCTTGTCCTTTGTTCATCGCATCCATGCGATTCACCTCCATCCGTGGAGGCCTGCGCGATAGATATACTCCTGGCGTTTTTTGCCCAGCTTCTCAACAACTGTTCCTTCGTTGCTCTACCTCCCGCACCCATGCAGTCGAGTATTGCGGCAAGGATTACATATTCCAATATGTGCCCTTTACCGTGTCATGACTATGGACCAAATTACGGCACAATACGGGACAATTATTATTTTCCGTGTCCTTTAAGAGCTAACCGATGACAACACCACGGACTCATTTGCATGTAGCTCAGGGTGCGGTCGCAGCACTCCTGAGCATTATGCCACTTGCGATGGTATTCCTATTTATTCCGTTCGCGTTGTATGTCGGCAATCTAAACGAATTCACCGTGTCGTTCCAGATGATAACCGGCCTCTATCTGCCGCTCGCCACGGTCCTTGCCGGTATTGTAGGGCTGGTCGGTATATTGCTCCCTGCCAGGGCATACGCACGATTTACCACGTTGCTTGCGGTTACGGGAATCCTTGTGTGGCTGCAAGGCAACATCCTGGTGTGGGACTACGGCCTACTCGACGGACGTTCCATCGATTGGAGCATCGGGCCGTGGCGCGGTTGGCTGGACTTATCGCTGTGGATCAGCGCCGTTGTCGTCGCGCTGTTTGCCAGTCGGGCACTGGGGCGACGAATTATGTATTTTGCTATCGCTATCTTCTGCATGCAGCTAACGCTATTCGCTTACACATGGCTCGCGCATCAACAGCAGTTGGATGCAAAAGCCAGCAATGCACTGGCGGTCGCTGAGCCGGAGTCTTTGTACAGGTTCTCCGCCACGAAGAATATCGTCCACATTATTGCTGACGGATTTCAATCCGATATCTTCGAAGAAATCATCAACCAAAGCACCGAAGGCACGCGATACTCATCGATATTAGACGGATTCGTGTTCTTCCCGGAGCACATGGGTGCATTTCCTTATACCCACATGAGCTTGCCAGCGATCATGAGCGGCCTAATTTACCGTAATCATGTTCCAATACCCGAGCATCTGGACACCGCAATGGGTGAAGAGTCAATCTTGAGGGTGGCGCGTGACGCCGGCTATGACATCGACATGATGGTACCGGCTAGCCTAGCCTACATGTACAAGCGTGCCCCTAGTACCCACCTCTACTCGATACCGAATCAGCACCACGTCAGCATCCGCGAGTACGAGACCTACGATTCGGCACGGTTGCTTGACCTGGTGCTATTCCGGGTTGTCCCGCATTTCCTGAAACGTCATATCTACAATGACCAGCTTTGGCTGGTGCAATCAATCATGAGCGACTCGGGATACATGCGGCTCAGCTTCTTCTCGCACATCGCATTCCTGCGCAATCTGTACGAGAACATGACAGCGGACCGTGAGCGCCCGGTCTACAAATTGCTGCACCTGATGCTCAGCCATAACCCGATGGTTACGAACAATGACTGTGAATATGCGGGTAGAGTACTGCCGACAGTACGCGCAACAGTCATGGCACAGGCCGGTTGTGGCCTCGCCGAGGTGATCAAACTACTGGAGAAGATGAAGCAACTCGGCATATACGATGACGCTACAATCATCCTGATGGCCGATCATGGGGCGTGGGTGCCGCCGTCGCGCCTGTCCGGGGAAATTGCATCCGACGACAAGAAAATCAAGATCGTGAACCCGAGCATCGTGGCGCTGGCAGCACCCCTGCTGGCGATCAAGGAAGCGGGCGCCAAGGGCACCCTGCGCGTATCGCAAGTTCCGAGCTGGATCCCTGATATCGCGCCAACCATCGCATCGATTACAGGGTTGCCGGAAAGTTTCCCCGGAACGTCCATTCTGGATTTAGTTCCTGGTATCAGCCGGGAACGGCGGTTCTTCCATTATCAATACAGTCGCGGAGAATGGACTGCAGACTACCTTAGTCCCATCGATGAATACATCATCAAAGGTAGCGTATTCAATAGCGGTTCGTGGCACGAAAATGCTACGTATGCGCCCGGGGGAAAAGGTAATGACGGATAGAAAATCCAACCTCACTTAGTCGTTCAATATAGCCCATTCATGAACAAGAATCGCGCGAGTCAACGCAAGCACCCGTTCCTGAGCTACCCCGTAAACACCCTTTTCGTAATGCCGGCCCAACGACTTAGGGCTCGCGCAATAATATAC
>JAAEPA010000938.1 GCA_024222475.1 Gammaproteobacteria bacterium
AGCCGCTTGGCTTTAGGGGCCAGAGTGGGCCTATATCGGGCCATAATTGAGATCTAACGGGGCAAACTGTCAACTACTTTTGCCCGGCTTTGAAAGGTGCCGTTAATTTGGTCATTAAGCTTGTTTAACATTTTCGAACTGAGCATGTTTTACCTCCTGAATATTTACGGGTTTTGTTGGTAATCTTTTATCATTCTATTTACTTCCGTTGGGGTTTGGAGGAGCCTTTCCGGGTGTGTTTATGTCGCCGATTATGAGGGCGTTTGTGCGAAGCAGCGGCAGTCGATCGAGCCTTTTTCTTGCTTTTACGCCTCGTGGGTGGTTTGGGGGTAAGCAGTAGCTGCGGATCGATGGCTGAAGCTGGGATCTTGTGGCCGATATATTTCTCAATTGCGGGCAGATAGAAGGCATAATCCTCACAAGCAAAGCTGATGGCGTCTCCTTCGGCCCCAACGCGCGCGGTGCGTCCGATTCGATGAACGTAATCTTCCTCTGATTGGGGTAAATCAAAATTGATGATATGGCTGACCTCGGGTATATGCAAGCCTCGGGAGGCGACGTCCGTCGCCACTAGGAAGGGATAATCACCGCTTTGAAAACCTTGCAGCAGGCTCTGCCGCTTGCGTTGTGGCACATCGCCTGAAAGAAGTGCCGTTTTATGTCCGTTTCCCTGCAGATAAGCAGTGACTCTTTCTGCGCTACGTTTGGTGTTGACGAAAATCATGGTACGTTGAGGATTGTGCTGCTTAATCAATCCGAGTAACAGTGGTATCTTTTCGCTGTTCGAAGGATAATAAATCGTCTGACGAACCTTATCTGAAGTAATCTTATCGGTTTCGATCTTGATCAGCTGGGGATTGTTCATGTGCTCATAGGCCAGTTCCATGACCCGCCAGGATAGGGTGGCTGAGAACAACATGCTGAGTCGTCGTTCGGGTTTGGGCATACGGCGCAGTAGGTAACGAATGTCTTTGATGAACCCCAGGTCGAACATACGGTCCGCTTCATCTAGGATCATGATTTGTATGGCCTTGAGGTCGAATACGCCTTGTTTGAAGTAATCGATGACCCGCCCCGGAGTCCCTATAAGGATGTCCACACCCGATTCAAGCTGTTTACGTTGCTTGAGGTAATCCGTTCCTCCATAGACCAAGGCCATTCTAAACGATGTATACCTTCCAAGCTGTTGTGCATCTTGATGAATTTGGATAGCAAGTTCACGGGTAGGGGCGATGATAATCGCCCGAGGTTGGTTGATTTTACGTTTTTCGGGGGCCGGTTGTTTTAATAGCCAGGTGAAAAGAACAACCAGGAATGCTGCCGTTTTTCCAGTTCCAGTCTGGGCTTGACCCGCGACGTCATTTCCTTCCAAAGCGATGGGGAGGGTCTGCGCCTGTATCATCGTGCAGCAGGTGAGCTTGGTTTCGTCCAGACCCTGTTGAACAACCGCAGGAAGTTGGAAACGTGCAAAAGGTATGTCTGAAAACAGTTTAGAAGACATCTGTGGTGGTAAAATCTCCGATAAAAAACTCAAGGGTCAGGCTAACCCGGATATGTCATAAATTACATACGCCCTCGCTTGATTCTTGTTTTCTCAAGAAATTTTGCTCAGTCGGCGGTAATCGTGGATATGCCGCTCCTTCGCACAAATTTGCCGGGAGCGGATTTGAACAGCTTCGCCGGTCCGAAGGGCGCAAGGGGGGATGCCTGGAGTAAAATCCCTTCTGGAAAAAATATCTACGCGATAATCGCGTACATTCATGAAATACCCGGGTTAGGGATCATGGACTTACATACCACTATAGGGTAAGCTGAATATTCATAAGAAATGAGTGATATTGTAGGTGTTTTTCTCGCGAGAGATACATAACATTGTATAGGTTAAGGGATGGCATAGGGAGAAAATTTCCACGCTTGGTCAGGGTTGCTACCTACACACTTTCCTATCTGACTGGCCTTATTGCTCGTATTCAGTATTGCGGCAACAGTTGCATCGCTAGGCTATGTGCCAGTTAGGGGAGTCATTTCATTCGCATGCCTTATATTCGTATTTGGCCATCTTTCGTTAATATCTTTTCTCTATGATGAGCCGGTAGATGGTGGGTTATCCTTGAAAATTCCCCACATTGGTTCTCGGGTGCCGAGCGAATTACAAAGTTTTTGACACCAACCAAGAATATAAAGCAGAATTATCGATTATAATTTGTATGTATCTCTTGGGATGGAAAGCGCTTATGTCAAAGGGCTGGGCTGACTGGGAGCATATTACAAGCCCTTTGTATTTATAAATCAATTGATAGACTAAGATTTATGCAGCGGAGATTGCCATTGTGAGTGATAAGATTTCTCATGTGACTGATGATAGTTTTGAGAAAGAGGTTATCAAATCTGATAAACCGGTGCTCGTTGACTATTGGGCGGAATGGTGCGGTCCGTGTAAAATGATCGAATCGATATTATATGAAATTGCGAGCGAGTATGAGGGGCGCTTGAGAATTGCCAAACTCAACATTGATGACAACCCCTCGACACCTCCCAAGTATGGTATCCGAGGTATTCCCACCCTAATGATCTTCAAGAATGGGGATGTGGAGGCGACCAAAGTGGGCGCATTGACCAAATCACAGTTAACTGCTTTTATCGATAGAAGTATCTGACAATCGTCTTATTCTGTCTTTTCAACGGGTAGACGGGCGCGGTATTTAATGCTATATAATAATCACGCGTTTGCCCTGCCCTTTATCTTCTAATTAATACTAATAACCGAGTAGCAGAGAGGGAGCTTAGTGAGTCTGGGTTATTTCTAGATCGAATAATAGTATAATTAAAATGGGTATTGAGTCACATTTCGTGGCGAGTCTTTCCAGTTCTCCTATCGAATTTATAGCCTGATACTCAGATCACTACAAGTGATCGCACTCATAGCGCAACCTATTGACCCATATAGCGATATTTTCTCCCTTGGGAATCACAATAAGGATTCCATCCTTAGGTCCGTTAACGGCATTTCCATATGCCACTGCTCTTCTCGGTCTCAAGTTCGCTCTACGAATCAATGGTTTACACTCTATAAATGCGATCACTTGCAGGATCTAGGTTAACGTGTATATCAGATTGATCGGCCCCATTACCGAAACCCGATGCCGTCGGTAAATTCCTTGCAAAAATAATATCCTGCACGATTTTTACGCCATTCCATGAAATATCCGGGCTATGTTCTTCGTTCCGACCTGAGACTATTTTTTTATTATGAACCTTACTGAACTCAAGAATAATTCCGCTGCTGAACTCGTGAGTATTGCCCATTCTGTAGGCATTGACAGCATGGCGCGGTCACGCAAGCAAGACATCATATTTTCGATACTCAAAGCGCATGCTAGAAAAGGAGACGACATTTTCGGCGATGGGGTATTGGAGATATTACAGGATGGATTTGGCTTTTTACGTTCGGCGGACAGT
This sequence comes from Gammaproteobacteria bacterium, assembly GCA_024222475.1. Taxonomy (GTDB): domain Bacteria; phylum Pseudomonadota; class Gammaproteobacteria; order JAAEPA01; family JAAEPA01; genus JAAEPA01. The sequence goes on from JAAEPA010000938.1 coordinate 3,460, forward strand.
TCGTACCTCGCCGGGCCCGACGATATCTATGTCTCTCCAAGCCAAATCCGACGTTTTGGTCTACGCACCGGTGACACGGTCTCAGGCAAGATTCGCCCGCCGAAAGATGGGGAGCGTTATTTCGCGATGCTCAAGGTTAATCAGATCAACTTCGAGGCACCCGATAACGCAAAGCATAAGGTTTTATTTGAAAATCTCACGCCATTACATGCCGATCAACGTCTTAGACTTGAGCGTGGAAACGGGAGCACGGAGGATATTACCTCCCGCATTATCGATATCGTGGCCCCCATCGGCAAGGGACAGCGCGGGTTGATCGTGTCTCCACCTAAGGCCGGTAAGACGCTTATGTTGCAGAACCTTGCGCAAAGTATCACTGACAAGCATCCCGAATGTTATGTCATGGTGCTGCTGATCGACGAACGCCCGGAAGAGGTGACGGAGATGGACCGTATGGTAAAAGGAGAAGTGATCTCGAGCACCTTTGACGAACCCGCCAGCCGTCATGTGCAAGTGGCGGAAATGGTGATAGAGAAGGCCAAACGTCTAGTGGAACACAAAATAGACGTTGTCATCCTATTAGATTCGATCACACGCCTAGCGCGGGCCTATAACACCGTCGTACCTTCTTCTGGTAAGGTCTTGACTGGAGGTGTTGATGCCAATGCCTTGCAGCGACCAAAACGATTTTTTGGGGCCGCCCGAAATATAGAGGAAGGCGGGAGTCTGACGATACTGGCTACCGCTTTGATCGATACTGGATCTAAGATGGATGACGTAATATACGAAGAATTCAAGGGCACGGGTAACAGCGAAATCCACCTTGATCGGCGTATCGCCGAAAAACGGGTATTTCCGGCGATTAATATCAATCGCTCAGGCACCAGAAGAGAAGAATTGCTTACCGATTCCGATGAGCTCCAAAGGATGTGGATATTGCGTAAATTTCTTCATTCCATGGGGGATGTTGAGGCAATGGATTTCATTTTAGGGCGTCTACAGGTTGCTAAGACTAATCATGATTTTTTCGAGGCAATGAAACGCTGATTCACCAACTTTGTGGCGAACCGGTAGTTCATTCGTTATCTGCGCGAGTGCTTCGCATACAGATTTAATCACCTTGTTTCCCTTTCTCGGGCAATGGCTCGATATGCGATGTCCGTGCGATAGTACATCTCATCAAAATGAATCTTATCCACGGCGGCGTAGGCGCGTCGTTGAGCCTCGCTGACGCTTTCTCCAAGGGATGTTACGCATATCACGCGACCACCATTAGTAAGCACCTGGTGATTCTTTAGTACCGTACCCGCGTGAAATATTTTGGTGAATTCGGGATCTGCATGGGCAAGGCCTGATATCTTTTTTCCCTTTTGGTAATGACCCGGATATCCCCCGCTGGCCAACACCACGCCTACCGATGGCCGCGGATCCCAGTGGGCGGTTACCGTGTTTAATTTGCCTTGCAGTGCAGCTAGGCACAGGGAGATCAAATCGGACTTAAGGCGCAATAGAATAGGCTGAGCTTCCGGGTCTCCAAATCTGCAGTTGAACTCCAAGACCTTGAGTGTACCATCGTTGGAAATCATCAGTCCGGCGTACAAAAAACCTTGATAAGGATAGCCTTCCGCTTCCATGCCCCGGACGGTGGGCTCGATGACTTCAGCCATGATCCGGTCGTAGACTTGTCCGGTAACCACCGGGGCAGGAGAATAGGCCCCCATGCCTCCTGTGTTCGGTCCCGTATCTGCGTTGTCACGGGATTTGTGGTCCTGGGAAGTGGCCATCGGTAGGACGTGTTTACCGTCTACCATGCAGATGAAACTGGCTTCTTCTCCGCGTAAAAATTCTTCAATGATGATGCGTTTTCCGGCTTCGCCAAAGGTATTGTCCCTGAGCATCTCCCGTATTGCGGTGATGGCCTGATCTTCGGTTTGTGCCAGAATTACACCCTTGCCGGCAGCCAGTCCGTCCGCTTTGACGACAATGGGGGTGCCCTGCGAGCGCACATAATTGATTGCCTGTTGCGGGTCGGTAAATGCGGCATAGGCGGCCGTGGGGATATTGTGCCGTTCCAGAAAGTCTTTAGTGAAGGATTTGGAGCCTTCGAGCTGAGCGGCGCCACGGCTGGGGCCGAATATAGGCAGTTTTTGACTCTGAAATGTATCAACGATACCGGCAACTAGAGGAGCTTCAGGGCCAACGATGGTTAGGCGGATGTCATGTTCAATAGCAAAAGCGGTTAGCCCCTCAATGTCTCCCGCCGCAATAGGTACGTTTTCCACCTGCGGTTCCTGAGCAGTTCCGGCGTTTCCTGGTGCGACATACACCTTTTCAATACCTGCTGATTGGGCTGCCTTCCAGGCCAGCGTATGTTCGCGGCCCCCGGAGCCAATGATCAAGATTTTCATGTTATTTATCTTATTCTCTCAGTGTCGAAAGTGCCGCATACCGGTGAAGACCATGGCCATCTCGTGTTCGTTGGCCGCAGCGATCACCTCCTCGTCTCGCATCGATCCCCCTGGTTGAATCGCTGCTCGAATACCGGCCTCGTGAGCGGCGTCGATGCCGTCGCGAAACGGGAAAAAGGCATCGGAGGCCATCACGGATCCTTTCACTTCGAGTCCTTCATCGGCGGCCTTGATGGCCGCGATTTTAGCGGAATAGACGCGACTCATCTGTCCTGCGCCAACCCCAATGGTGCTTTGGTTGCGGGCATAGACGATGGCGTTGGACTTAACGAACTTTGCCACCCGCCAGGCGAATAGAAGATCTTGGATTTCGTTGTCATCAGGTGTTCTGTTGGTGACGACCTTCAGGTCCTCGATATCCACCATGCCGATGTCCCTTTCTTGAACGAGAAGTCCGCCATTGACACGCTTGAAATCCAGTCCAGGGGTGGGCTTATCCCACATCCCGCAGGACATGACTCGAACATTCTTTTTCTCGCTCAAAGTTTCTTGGGCCGCTTCGCTGATTCCCGGGGCGATGATGACCTCGACAAACTGACGCTCGATAATTGCTGCTGCGGTGCTTTCGTCCAAGCTTCGATTGAACGCGATGATGCCCCCGAAGGCTGAGGTGGGATCGGTATTGAAGGCCTTTTCATAGGCCTTGAGAGGGGTCTCGGCAACAGCCACACCACAGGGGTTAGCATGTTTTACGATTACGCAGCTCGGAGCAGCGAATTGTTTGATGCATTCCAGAGCGGCGTCAGTGTCAGCAATGTTGTTATAAGACAGGGCCTTACCCTGGAGCTGATGGGCGCTGGCGATAGATATTTCCGATGTTTCTTGGCCGCGATAAAATGCGGCCATCTGGTGGGGGTTCTCTCCATAGCGCATGGCCTGAACCTTGGTATATTGCTGGTTCAGGGTACGGGGGAAGGTTGAGCCACCATCATTGACCCGTGTACCCAGATAAGTAGCAATGGTGCCGTCATAGTGGGCCGTATGCTCAAATGCCTTAACGGCTAAATCAAAGCGCAGCACTGAGCTTATTTTTCCGTCATTCGTGCCGATTTCATCGATGATGCGTGAGTAATCCGCAGGATCTACGACCACGGTGGTGTGGGCGTGATTTTTGGCCGTGGCGCGCACCATGGTTGGACCACCGATATCGATATTTTCAATGGCCTCCTCCAGACTACAATTTGGTTTGGCCGTAGTTTCTTCGAAGGGGTATAGGTTAACGACAACGAGGTCTATCGGTGGTATATCGTGGTTTTTCATCACCTGGTCATCTATGCCTCGGCGGCCCAAGATACCCCCGTGAATCTTTGGATGCAGCGTCTTGAGACGCCCTCCCATCATTTCGGGGAAACCCGTATAGTCAGATACCTCGGTAACGGGGATACCTTGCTCTAACAGTAGTCTGGCGGTACCGCCAGTGGAAAGGATCTCGATGTCCTTTTCATGTAAAAAAGTGGCGAAGTCTAGGAGTCTGGATTTGTCAGAAACGCTGATCAGTGCCCGCCTTATAGGGGTGTCTTTGGATTTGGTCATGGTTTTTTTAGGTAGCGCTAATGAAGGCGTGCTTGCACATCGAAAGCCCGCCTACTGTAGTAATCTGGGTCCCGTTAAAATCTGCAGAATCCAGGTGAAAAACACATCTGCGACGGATATTAATTCCGCCTTTACTTAGTTCTTGGACCAGGCTCCTAGGAGCTATTGGCGTCGATGGGGTCCGGGATTTTATCCAGGCCGTATGCCTTGAGTTTTTTACGCAGAGTGCCCCGATTAAGCCCAAGATATTGGGCAGCCTTGCTCTGATTGCCGCGGCAGTAGGCCATGATGCATTCCAGCAATGGGCGTTCGATCTCATCTAGCACCATACGATACAGTTTATCCGGTTTCTGCTCTCCGAGTTGCTGAAAATAGATTTCCAGGGCGATAGTTACTGCACTACTCAATGGTTTGTTACGGCGTTCTTGCGTGGGTGCAGGTGGGGGTGCGGTTGATTCACTCATAAACGTATTCATGCTGCTGCTATTGGTTCCTCGAAATATTGCGATGCCATGCGAGATCGTTATTTCGTATCTTCTGTGCGATTTTCTCTTTGGAAAGGTGTGCCGCTGTCGGGGTATGGCCCGGTAAAACAGTCCATATATGTTCGCGTCATGCCTCCCCCTAAATAGCTGTCATGAATTAAATAGTGACTTTCTGGATGTTTTAGCATGAAATCACGTGCCTCCTGTATTTTAGGTTTTTGTAATGCTTTCCCTGATCTGAGGTCGTGGTCAATTTTCCTGGGCCGCTAGGGTTACCCCTGAATCCGGCGTCTTATAATAATGGCATTTGCGTGGGTTGTTGCCAAGACCCTGGAAGCGATAAGAGGCGTGTTGGTGCCGGCATGGGGGGGTTGAGTTATGCTAATCTCGGGTTGCTGGATGTTTTTCCAGCATTTATCTCCCATCGGCCATGGATATATACTTGTGCGCGAGGGGGAATGTGTCAAAGATGAGGTGGGTGGTCTAATAAAAATCGAACTCAAAGGCCACAGCGCCGCCGCCAGGATCAGCAATCTCAACACTAGCGGTCACGGGGTGACCTGGAGGCATCAGGTTTTTGGCGTCATCCGTGGCATTGAGGTACTCGTGGGGCATAAAGCGTCGTGTGGCAATCACTTTTCCCTGGAGATTGGTAAGGGAAACCTGCATTAAAGGGTAAGGTTGTAGGAAAGCTGCGATGTTTGCGAAAGTGGCGCTGATCTTCAGAGCTTTCGGGATGGTCGGATGGGAAATCACGTTTCGACTGATGATTTCGATGCGTTCCAAGTCGCGCGCAGGTTCGTTGACGCAGCCGAAAACTGTACAGAGGCTGGAGATTATTTCCGCTAGAATAGGTTGTCGGCTCCAGCGGTCTTTATGAAAAAGGGCGACTTGAACTGTCAGCAATAAGGCCAAAAACAAGATTGCAATGACTGCACCCGCGGTTGCCAGAGCCTTAGCTGCAGCGTGTCTAGAATCTTCGGTGGTTGGGGCTTGCGATATTCCAGCGAGTTCATGTTGTAAAAAATGTTCTGCTACGGGTTCTTTGGAGTCATGTTCCGGACCTTGCTCAGCAATGAGCTTAGGGATTGGGATGTCTTCCGTGCTACTCCCCTGAGCTGCTAGCGGGTGGGGGGTATTAGAGACCGTTAATTGTTCGTCGGTAGTTGACGGGATCCGCTTAGCAGATATCATTTTATCTACCTGGGCTTCCCGGCCTTCGAAAATTGCATTGCATTGACCACACCGTACCTTCCCCATGGCTTGCTGCAGCTGGTTTTGGGTAATGCGAAAAATCGCCTTACATCGTGGGCATTGGGTGAGCATTTGGGCGAGGATATATATACAATGGTTGGGTTAGGAATGAGAACGACACACTTTCATAACTGGCGCCGAATGATCGTTCGCATTCAAGGCGTGACAATCGGCGCATAGTCTAGCTATGTAACTATTGTCGCAACGCTGAAGACGGACGAGCAGGCAAGTCAGATAGGGAAGTGTGTAGGTAGCATTCCTTATTTCATTCTTAATTTTTTTTCAAGATAGTGGATGTTTGTGCCCCCCTTGCGAAATGCCATATCCTTAATTATCTCCTTGTGAAGGGGGATATTGGTCTTGATGCCGTCGATCACAATCTCATTTAGTGCGCCGCACATCCTGGCCAGTGCAGAGTCCCGATCATTGCTGAAGGCAATGAGCTTGCCGATCATGGAGTCATAATAGGGGGGGACCCTATACCCATTGTAGAGGTGTGTATCAACCCGGATGCCAGGGCCTCCTGGGCTATGGAAGTGGGTAATTGTACCCGGGGAGGGAAGAAAACTATCAGGGTCTTCGGCATTGATGCGACATTCAATGGCATGCCCGACCAGGCGGATGTCTTGTTGATTAAAGCTGAGCTTTTCGTCGCTGGCGATTCTCAGCTGTTCCTTGACGATATCGACATTGGTGATCATTTCCGTAACGGGATGCTCGACTTGTACGCGGGTATTCATTTCAATGAAATAAAATTCGTCGTGCTCATAGAGAAACTCTACCGTACCCGCGCCCCGATAACCGACTTGGCGGCAGGCTTTGCAAACCCGTTCACCGATTTTATTGCGTTGCTGTTCGGTAATATTTGGCGCCGGCGATTCCTCGATCACCTTCTGGTGCCGGCGCTGCATCGAACAGTCGCGTTCTCCCAGATGTACGACATTGCCATGATTGTCCGCCAGCACCTGGAACTCGATATGCCGGGGTGTCTCCAGGTATTTCTCCATGTAGAGCGTGTCGTTGTTGAATGCAGATCTGGCCTCGGTGCGGGTCAGCGAGATGGCGTTCAGCAATGCGCCTTCTGAGTAGACCACCCTCATACCTCGACCACCACCGCCTCCGGCGGCCTTGATGATCACCGGATAGCCGATATCTCTTGCTAAATGGATGTTGTCGTCGGGATTGTCATCCAGCAATTCGTTGGAACCGGGCACGCAGGGTACACCGGCCTTCAACATCGAATTTTTAGCTGAAATCTTATCTCCCATCAGCCGGATAGTTTCGGCCTTAGGGCCGATGAACACGAACCCACTGGATTCGACGCGTTCGGCAAAATCAGCATTCTCTGATAAGAAACCATAACCTGGATGGATGCCCACAGCATCGGTAACCTCGGCGGCGCTGATGATAGCGGGAATATGTAAATAGCTTTCTAGAGCCGAGGCCGGACCGATACATACCGATTCATCGGCAAGCTTTACATGCATGAGATCTCGGTCGGCCTCGGAATGGGCGGCTACGGTTTTAATGCCCAGTTCTCGACATGCACGTAGAATCCTCAGCGCAATTTCACCACGATTGGCGATAACTATTTTATCTAACATTTTAAATGGCTTACAGGGCTTCTTATTTCCGGTTGCCCCGACTTATTGAGAAGTTATGATGTTTTTAACAACTCGAGATAGCAACAGCAACTGGTGGATAGCAATCAAAACAAAATGCCTAAATTATAATTAATCGATGACAAAGAGTGACTGACCAAACTCCACCGGTTGCCCGTTTTCTACCAATATTGCTTCGATCTTCCCTGCTTTGTCCGTCTCGATTTGATTCAACATCTTCATGGCCTCGATGATGCACAGCGTATCGCCCATCTTGACCGACTGGCCTACCTCGACAAAGGATCTGGCGCCCGGAGATGGAGCCCGGTAAAAGATACCGACCATTGGGGAGGTAATGGTATGCCCAGTGGGTTCGGGGTCTTTTGCCGGCTCGTCCGGTACCTTCGCCCCCGCTGGGGCGGGTGGTGGTGAAGGATAGGCTGTAGGCTGAGGGTTGCTGGGCAGAACTGGTACGGATGCCGGTGGGCTAGTCGCTTGCATGCGGCTGATGCGCAACGATTCTTCTCCCTCCTTGATTTCAAATTCTGATACATCAGACTGATCGAGTAATTCGATCAATTTTTTAATTTTACGTATGTCCATCTAATTACCTCGATGGGTCAACCAAGAGTCAATCGTCTCTAGGGCCATTTCGTAGCCTTTGGCGCCTAGACCTGAAATGACTCCCTTGGCGATGTCAGATAGATAGGAATGATGACGAAAGGATTCACGTGCGAATACATTCGATATATGGATTTCTAAAAATGCAATGTTTACCCCGAGCAGAGCATCGCGCAGGGCTATGCTGGTATGGGTATAGGCGCCTGGATTGAAGATTACATACTCAATACCGTCTTTTCCGGCCTGATGTATACGCTCGATAAGTTCATGTTCGGCATTACTTTGAAAGGCCTCTAGCGTATGTCCAAGCTGCTTGGCTTGGTGTTGCAGCCTTGAGGTGATCGTTTGGAGGGTATCGCCGCCGTAGACATCGGGTTCCCGGCTACCCAGTAGATTGAGATTTGGTCCATTGAGCAGCAGTAGTTTTGCCATTGTTGGGGAAACTGTCGCGATCTACCCTGAAAATTCATAAAATATTGCAGATTTATGAGGATATGTAGTGATTTTGCACAATCTGCTTGTCATTGTCTAGATGGCTGTCATTTATCTGGTGCCGCCAACAGGGCCAGTCGTCATATTTCCTGCTTGGGGTCGTGATTCCCAGCCCGGATATTTTATGAATTTGTGCGATGATCGCGTAGAGATTTGTTTTCACAAGGGATTATGCGAAGGAGCGGCGTATCCACGATTACGGCCGACTGAGCATTATTTCTTGTGGAAACAAAGATCAAGTGAGGGCGTGTGCAATTTATGAAATATCCGGGCTAAATCTCAGGGCAAAGTTTTTTCTTAGGAGGGTGAATGTCGACACGCATAGCAATAAATGGTTTTGGGCGCATGGGGCGGTTAGGGCTGCGAGCGGCATGGGGTGAGCCCGGGCTCGATTTTGTATATATCAACGAAACCGCCGGCGATGCGGCATGCGCGGCGCATCTACTCAAGTTCGATTCCATCCATGGCCGTTTTGCCGCTGAGGTCCATGCCGAAGCGGATGCCGTCGTCGTCGATGGTAAGCGCATTGGATTCAGCGGTCTCGATACCCCACAGGAGGTGGATTGGGCCGCTCTCGGGACAGATCTGGTCATCGAATGTTCAGGCCAGTTCAAAACGGCGGCGGCCTTACAGTGCTATTTCGACCAAGGCGTACGAAAAGTGGTCGTATCGGCGCCAGTCAAACATGAGGCGCTCAATATCGTGATGGGTATCAATGACGATCTATATGATCCTCAACGTCATCATATTGTGACCGCGGCCTCATGTACGACCAACTGCCTGGCCCCCGTGGTCAAGGTGATCCATGAAGGGCTGGGTATTCGCCATGGAAGCATGACCACCATCCACGACATCACCAATACTCAGACCATTATCGATAAGGGACATAAGGATCTGCGGCGAGCCCGGGCCTGCGGCGAATCGTTGATCCCCACTACCACGGGTTCCGCCAAGGCCATCACCCAGATCTTTCCAGAACTCACCGGTAAGCTGAACGGGCTGGCGGTGCGGGTGCCCTTGCTCAATGCGTCACTGACCGATTGCGTGTTCGAAGTAGCGCGCGAGACCTCGGTCGAGCAGGTGAATGCCCTGATGAAATCAGCCGCCGAGGGTCCCTTGGAAGGGATCTTGGGTTTTGAGTCCTTACCCCTGGTCTCTTGCGACTATAAAGACGATATTCGTTCTTCCATCGTCGACGGTCCCTCTACCATGGTCATCGACGGGACACAGGTCAAGATATTGGCCTGGTATGATAACGAGATAGGCTACGCGAACCGCTTAATGGATCTGGTACGCAAGGTTGTGGGTAGTCTGGAGTGATTTTTATACCTATACCCTGCGAGGAAGCTTAAAGGCATGATAGACAAGACACAAAACAATACGGGGCTGCGTAATTATTTTGTGGTGACGGCCTCATATTGGGCCTTTACCATCACTGATGGGGCCATCCGCATGCTGGTGGTGCTCTATTTTCATAATCTGGGCTACGACCCCCTGGATATCGCCTTTCTATTTTTGTTCTATGAATTCTTCGGAGTGGTGACCAACCTGGTCGGCGGATGGATCGGTTCGAGGTTGGGCCTGAATACCACCATGTACGCCGGTTTGGGATTGCAGGTGATTGCACTCGGCATGCTGGCGGTCGATCCGATCTGGCTTACAGTGCCCTATGTGATGTTTGCGCAGGCCCTCTCGGGTATCGCCAAGGATCTCAATAAGATGAGTGCCAAGGCCAGTGTCAAGCTGATGGTGCCCAAGAATGCTCATTCTACGCTGTTCAAATGGGTTGCGGTATTGACCGGATCAAAGAACTCGCTTAAAGGGGCAGGCTTTTTTATTGGTTCTTTGTTGCTCGCCACCGTGGGTTTTCGGATGGCCTTGCTTCTTATGGCCGGTGCCCTGTTCGTAATTCTTGTCATTACGGCATCGCTATTGCCCGGCGATCTGGGCAAATCCAAGGCCAAGGTGAAGTTTTCCCAGGTCTTTTCAAAGACTCGCGAAATCAACTGGTTATCCGCGGCGCGTTTCTTTTTGTTCGGATCCCGCGATGTATGGTTCGTAGTAGGACTGCCGGTGTTCCTATCTGCCGAGCTGGGATGGAGTTACACTCAGGTGGGCGGATATCTGGCGTTGTGGATCGTTGCTTATGGTTTGGTACAGGCCACGGCGCCGCAGTTGTTGAGAAAATCCCACCACCGCTATGGGCCGGACGGACAAACTGCCCGTCTCTGGGGGTTCGTCCTGGCGGCGGTACCGCTGGGTATTGCATTGGCACTCGGTCAGGGTTTGGACCCGGCCCTTTCGGTGATTATCGGCCTGGCGATCTTTGGTATCGTATTCGCCATCAATTCAGCGGTGCATTCCTATCTCATCTTGGCCTATTCCGATCATGACAAGGTGGCCATGAACGTAGGGTTTTATTACATGGCCAATGCCGGGGGACGTCTCACCGGTACGGTACTTTCTGGTTGGGTCTATCAGACCTGGGGCCTGGTGGGCTGTCTATGGTGGTCGGTGGGATTTGTATTAGCGGCAGCTCTGCTTTCTCTGAGGCTTCCTACCCATGCCCAGTTGCAGGCAATGCGGCTGAAGTCTTAAGACCGGGTTGTAACCTGGTGCTGGGGACATGCTATACCAGGCATGTTATTCTATGGGGTAGGGAATGATGACATTGACAGATCAAGGGATAGGGGCTGCGCCAAACTATATAATTTGAGGTGAATAATGGGTAAGAAAATTAAAGATAAGAAAATACAAAAGGACATGAAGTCCCTTCTGAAAGAGATTACCGGGTTACGTGCGGAATACGATCAGAAACTGCAAACACTGACCGAGAAGATCGCTAATATAGAACTCAAACCTGGCCCCCAGGGCGAGCCCGGTCCGATGGGCGCCACGGGTCCGCGTGGTTTGTTAGGTGATGCCGGAGCGCAAGGTGAGACGGGTCCGCAAGGTTCTAAGGGCGAGGAGGGACCGCCAGGGCCTGCAGGGCCTCAGGGCAAGTCGGGACCGGTGGGTCCGCAGGGAGAATCGGGTCCGCAGGGCGAGCCAGGACCCCAAGGGCCCAGAGGCCCGCAAGGTGATCAGGGCGATCAGGGCTCGCCCGGAGCGCCTGGACCACAAGGTGAAAAAGGGCCTCAGGGTGCAAAGGGCGAACAGGGGGCTGCCGGACGACCTGCTGCGGAACCCAAGAGAGCGCCGGCTGGGACCAAACCTAAGGTATCGAAGGTAGCAAAAACACCCAAAGCCGCCTCTCAGCGCAAGCCTACAGGGCAGGGGAAACGAAAGGAGTCCAGCTAACTCAGCTGTGTAATACAAGCTGAAAACCCAGTAACTCTGGGGACAAATCAAAGGGCCGGTAGGATAATATCCGCACCGGCCCATTGCGCTATTTTTTCTTTTTCCCTTTTTTCTTTCTGCCCTTCTTTTTTTTGCCTTTCTTTTTACTCTTCTTTTTCTTATCGCCTTTTTTAGTATCTTTCTCGGCCTTTATTCGGTTGCCTTCAGCTGATACTGCCATTGGTTCGGGGCTGTCTTGCTCCAGATCAGCGAGCGCTTCATCCACGGCCTCCCCCGCTTCCTGCGCGGCTTTAACGATTTCTTCCATCACATTTTCCGTCTGCTTCGTTGCGGCAACAGGTGCTTTTCGAGACTTGGTCTGCTTGCTGGTTGGAGCTCGTTTTACTTCGCTGGTAGAGGTTTGTTCGCCGCCCAGCAGATTTGCGGCACCTGTTTTGGCCTTGCCGGCGCGAGCGTGGCTAAAACCCGGGACCTTGGTAATCTGCTCGATACTCGCATTGGCGAGGTCCTTGACCGTTTTTATCCCATGGTTAGCCAGTGTTTTTGCGGTGGCGGTGCCGACGCCGCTGATATCCGTAATTAAACTTGTCATTAAGCCCTCCCCATGCTGTAGTTAATTCTGCGTCAAGTCCCTTTATACTAAGAATCGGATAACAATTATAGCTGGAAATGATCGCGATGAGTTAACGCTCAGCCGCCTTTAGGGGCAATTTAGGCGAACAGCGCGCCGCATCGCGGATAAAAACTAAATCGACCTAGCCCGGATATTTCATGAATTTGCGCGATGATCGCGTAGAGATTCGTTTTCACAAGGGATTTTGCGAAGGAGCGGCGTATCCACGATTACGGCCGACAGAGCAACAATCTTGTGGAAACAAGAATCAAGCGAGGGCGTGTGTAATTCATGAAATATCCGGGCTAAATAATCGGGTCAGGATTTTTATTCTATTTTGGAAGGAGTCACATGAGACGTCTTGCAACGCATTTCTATCTACCGATGATTTGTTTATTGATGCTAGCCCTGCCGATCGATGCAACGGTGTGGGCTGAGACTGTAACCCAGGTCGATTCGGATAATGAAGCGGCATTGCTCTCCAATACCCGGCAATTGATCTTCGAGGGACGGCGTTCCGGCGAGGGCTATTTCAGTGCCGATGGTTCCAAGATGGTTTTTCAAAGCGAGCGCCGGTCTGATAACCCATTTTATCAGATGTACCTGATGGATTTGCAAAACGGTGATACACACCAGCTATCTCCCGGGAGCGGTAAAACCACTTGCGGATGGATACATCCGGCGGGGGACAAGGCGCTGTTTGCCTCGACTCACGCCGATCCTCAAGCGCTGGACAAACAACGCGAGGAGCTAGAGAAACGGGCAACGGGCCAAGGTAGCCGTTATTCGTGGAGTTTTGATGAGTATTACGACATCTACCGCAGCGACCTGGGCGGTGGCAAGCTACGAAATCTGACCCAGGTTCCAGGCTACGATGCCGAGGGCTCATGGTCACCCGACGGTAATCTGATTGCTTTCGCCTCCAATCGGCAGGCCTACACTCAGCAACTAGACCCAGCCCAGCGCAAGATATTCGATCATGATAAGTCCTATTTTATGGATATCTATATCATGAACGCCGATGGTACACAGCCGAGGCGATTGACTACCACGCCGGGATATGACGGTGGACCTTTTTTCAGTCCAGATGGCCAAAGTCTCGTTTGGCGACGGTTTTCACCCGATGGGGCAACGGCCGAGGTGTGGCGCATGGGCATCGACGGTGCCGAAAAACGCCAGCTTACCCGCTTGGGGGTGATGAGTTGGGCGCCTTATTATCATCCCTCGGGGGAGTACATTATATTTACCAATAATCTACAAGGGTTCGGTAATTTTGAACTCTATATCGTAGATAAGGATGGTAACAAGGCGCCGGTGCGAGTGACCTATTCCACGGGCTTCGATGGACTTGCGGTGTTTACCCCGGATGGGAAAGGTCTGGCATGGTCCAGCGCCCGTACTGCAAATCGCAAGCCGCAGATCTTTATTGCAGATTGGGACCATGCGCAAGCCCGCCGAGTGCTGGGACTCGATCGAGGTGCTGTGGGAGATCAAGCCTCGGCCGCTGATACAGACTCACCCCATCCCGATATCACGCAGACCACAGGGCCCATTGCGGATCGAGATATTCGCACCCATGTGCAATATCTCGCTTCTGAGGCCCTCCAGGGTCGGTTGACGGGAACCGAAGGCGAGCGCCTGGCGACTGCGTATGTGGCCCGTGTGTTCGAGTCTCTAGGTCTGGATCCCGCAGGGGGGCATGGTGGGTATTTTCAATCATTTGGTTTTGAAGCCGGTGTGTCTCTGGATGATGGTAATCGCCTGATTTTGCAAGGTTCGCGGCAAGAACTCACCGTCGATGAGGACTGGCGGCCATTGGCCATTTCCCGTACCGGAGACATCTCCGCCACCGAGCTGGTGTTCGCGGGTTACGGTATCGTGGCCCCAGCCGGCGATGGTTTTGCGGCCTATGATGCCTATGCCGGTCTAGATGTCACCGATAAATGGGTCATGATGTTTCGTTACCTGCCTGAGAATATCCCCAGTACTCACCGTCAGCATCTGGCCAATTATTTCGATCTTCGTTACAAGGCCATGATTGCAAGGGACAAGGGGGCTCGTGGGCTGATCTTGGTCAACGGTCCTAACGCAAATATCAAGTCGCGGTTGATTAAGCTTTCCCCGCAGGCGGGTGCGGCCAGTATCAGCATTGCTGCCTTGTCCATCACCGATGATCTTGCCAAGCGGATACTCAAGCGCTGTGGTCGAGATATAAAACAATTGCAGGATCGTCTTGACACCGCGCAGACAACTAAAGGGTTTCTGTGTCAGGGGGTCAGACTACAGGCGGATATTAGCTTGGTGAAACACCGACGCAGTGGACGTAATGTATTGGCGAGGCTCAATGCAGGCGAGCAAGCCGGGGATACGGTGGTGATCGTGGGCGCCCATGTGGATCACATCGGACAGGGTGTGGGGTACGACTCGCTGGCCGATGCACAAGAGCAGGGTAGGGTGCATTATGGCGCTGACGACAACGCCTCTGGGGTGGCCGCGTTACTGGAAATTGCACAGAATCTACAGGACGCTAAGGCCAAGGGTAAACTTAATCTCAGACACGACATTATTTTTGCGGCCTGGTCTGGGGAAGAGCTCGGTAGTTTGGGTTCCAACCACTTTGTGAAATCCTTTCCTGCGGTTAAGGAGCAGGGCAGCCATCGTAAGATCATGGCTTATCTCAATATGGATATGATCGGGCGTCTGGACAAGCAGCTGTATCTGCAAGGCATGGGTTCGAGTACCCTGTGGAGTGCCGAGATCGAGCGGCGCAATGCCCCGATTGGCTTGCCCATCGTTCCTCAGCAGGACAGTTACCTGCCTACCGATGCCACTGTGTTTTATCTACAGGGGATTCCTATTCTGAATGCCTTCACGGGCGCTCATTCAGACTACAACACCCCGCGCGATACCGCAGATAAGATCAACTACTCCGGGACCGCCAAGATTGCCCGGTTGATGGCCCTGATTACTCGGTCGGTTGCAATGCGAGAGGCACCACCCGATTACCTGGCGATGGAAAAGCCCACGGCTAAGGTGAGTCGCAGGAACCTGCGTGCATATCTGGGGACGATTCCTGAGTATGGCG
The DNA here is from genome assembly GCA_024222475.1 of Gammaproteobacteria bacterium. GTDB lineage: Bacteria > Pseudomonadota > Gammaproteobacteria > JAAEPA01 > JAAEPA01 > JAAEPA01. Next base: position 18,912 of record JAAEPA010000938.1, read on the forward strand.
AGGGTGCAGGCAAGGGAGTTAAATTAAACGGCGTGGCCAAGGGTGGACCCGCCGAAAAAGGCGGGTTGCGCCGAGGTGATCTCGTCGTAGAACTGGCCGGACATCATATCGAAAACGTCTATGATTACACCCATGCATTAAATGCACTGAAGGTGGGGCAGCCGGTTGAGATCGTGATCCAACGTGAAACAAAACGACTATCGCTCAATGTGGTGCCCGCTTCGAGGGAATAACTCGTCGATTTGAAATAGACCTGCAGGCGAAACGGCGCCGTCGAGAATTTGCGGTGTTGATGGTGGAGCCGAAATGTCTAATAGAGACTCTGGTGTCGGTAAGGACGGGGCAGTGGTCGAGATAACAAGAACCACGAGCCACAAACTTTCGGGTGAATTATTTACAAAATGCATGTAATATAACTGCAATAGATATGTAATATATCTGTAACGGATTTGTAGTGAATCTGTATGTCGCAGCACAAAAGGGCCCCAACGGAATTTTATAAAGGAGGGGGTAGAAACAACGGAGTCTAACCATTAAGGGGGGGTGTAAATGGACCTTATGCTGTTGATTCAATTGGTGTTATTCGTGATTCTTATGGGGCTGTCGGGGTTCTTTTCCAGTTCGGAAACCAGCCTGTTTTCCCTGAACGAAACCCATATCGAACAGATGCGGCGGGATGAAGATCCGCACCTTAGCCTGATCGAACGCCTGCTCAGCGAGCCGCGGCGGTTGATCGTCACCATTCTCATTGGCAACGAATTTGTCAATGTAGCCGCCTCGGTCATATCCGCGGTCATCGTCATCAATCTGCTGGGGGCCGAAAGCAAATTCATTAATCTTTTTATCATGATCCCCATCTTGCTGTTGTTCGGTGAGATCACGCCCAAGACACTGGCAATACGCAACAACAAGGCCTTCGCCTCCTTCCAAAGCCGTCCGATCGAATTTTTCGCCAGGCTCATAACACCCTTGCGATGGGCGGTACGACTGGTGGCGGATTGGATAACCACACAGGTAGTCGGCAAGGAGCGGGCGCGTGGCAACATCGTCACCGAGGATATGTTGCGCGTGCTGGCGCACGAGGCGGTGGGCGAGGGTGTGCTCGACAAGGCGGAAGCCCAGTATATCGACCAAATCTTCGACTTCGGGAATAGAACCGTGGGTGATGTAATGACACCGCGGTCCCAGATCATATTTTTTTCAGAGGATATGCCCCTGGAGCAAATGGTCGACCATTTTCGTCAAACTCGCCACACTAAGGTCCCCGTCTTCAAAAAGGCGAAACGGGACTCGGTTGCCGGTATCCTATATGCGAGAGACCTCTTAGGGTTAGATCTAAAAAAACTCTCCCAAAAGCGTAAGCGCGTATGGAAACTTCTGCGCGAACCGCTTTTTGTCTCGGAGTTCAAATCCGCATCTGACCTCTTCTACACCCTGCGCAAACACAAGCAGTCCCTGGCTCTCGCCGTGGATGAATATGGAGGTGTCACCGGCCTCATCACCATGGAGGATCTTTTAGAGGTTATTTTTGGTGAGATACTCAGCCCCTCAGAGTTGCAGGTCCAGGCGAGCCTCGAGAATCTTCCGGACGGAAGCATGCAAGTCGAGGCCACGATGTCACTCAAAAAGTTCAACCGCGCGTTTGGACAGGAATTTGTGGATGATAATGTGGAAACCGTCGGCGGACTGATCCTTGCTCGATTAGAGATGCTACCTTCGGAAGAGACTCAAATCATACTTGGTGATTTGGAGATCAGGGTGCTAGAGATAAGCCACAACCACATTCAGACCTTGTCGGTAAAGAAAATCGATCACAATAAAACCCCAAAGGAAACCTCTGCTGAGAACATGGAAAATAGCGTGCAAAAAGGTGCTCAACATACCAGCGACCAGGACGATAAGTCGCAGTCTGAAGACTTGGTGGGACAGTCGTCGGAGGAGAAATGAGCCATGGCTGAGATTCTCGTCACCATTTTAATCATGGTGCTTTGCTTGATCTGTGAAGGTTTTTTTTCCGGTTCCGAAATCGGCGTGATCAGCGCGGATCGAGCGAAGCTGCGGCAACAGGCCGCCAAAGGCTCTCGCGGCGCCAAACTCGCATTGTCCATGCTCAAGAAACCTGAATGGCTGTTGTCGACCACCCTGATAGGCACCAATATCGCAGTGGTGACCAATACCACCATCGCCACCGCACTCATGATCCAGTTATTCGGCGAAAAAGGCAGCTTGCTGGCCATAGTGCTGGTAGCGCCACTGATCTGGGTGTTTGGAGAGATTGTTCCGAAGAGCGTTTTTCAGCAGAAAGCCAATGTGTTAACGCCAAAGGTGATATTCGTCCTGAAGTTCTTTTCCTATCTCTTTTTCCCCGTCCTGGTGGTGTTCAGTTTCCTGGCCAGGCTCCTTTCGCGGCTGGCGGGTACCAAACCGGAGGGGGAGAACCCCTTCACCTTGCGTGAAGAAATCATGACCATGATTCAGATGTCTCCCGACAAGGCTGATATCGAGCTGCACGAGCAGAAGATGATCCGACAACTGTTCGATTTCGGTGAGACTAGTGCCCGGGAGATCATGGTGCCGCTGGTTGATGTAATCTGCATCGAACAAGGGACAGACTGTGAAGAGGCCCAACGCCTGGCGAGGGAACGAGCCCACAAAAGGCTTCCCGTATATGCCAAGCGGGTAGACAAAATCGTCGGTATGCTCAACACCCTGGATCTGCTCGGCGTCGATCCTGATGCGCCCATCAAGCCGTTCATCAAACCCGTGGACTATGTTCCCGGCTCACGTAGGATCCAGGACTTGCTGCTTGATCTGCGCAGGGACGGCAACATGATGGCGGTGGTCGTAGATGAGTTCGGGGGGGGCGATGGCATAGTGACTGTGGAGGATATCGTGGAAGAGGTGGTGGAAGATATCCAGGATGAATACGACGACAAGGAAGAGCCTGTACAATGGTTTCGAAAGATTGCAGAACGGGAATATATGGTCAGCGCACGCGTCGATCTGGACACCCTTTCAGAGGAGATAGGGATTGATCTGCCGGCAGGAAATTACGCTAGTCTTGGGGGGTTTCTGTTGGACAAGTCCCAAGACATACCCAAGGTGGGTGATGTCATCGGTTACAAAGAGTCCTCGTTCACTATCACGGATGCCTCCCCTCAGGCCATTCAGGAGATTCGGGTCAGATGGTGAGCCTCCACAAAGGGCAGGCTCCTAGTTGCATGATCTCCGGATCGCTAGGGGGACGTAAAATCCGAAACTGGCGCGGTGTTGGAAAACCCTTTTGCCGCCGCTGACCCTTTCCTCGGTTAGGTACCTTAACGTCAGTTCTGGATGATGTTAATCAGTATTTTCAGATTCCGACTCCACACTCGCTGGAGGAGGCTCTTTCTTGTTAGGTTCCAGCTGAGTGGGACAGGCAAGATGTACTTTTCGGATGCGCCGGCTCGATGCCTTTTCTATCAGAACCTCAAGCCCGTCAACAAGGAACCGCTCGCCGGAATGTGGAATGTGCTCAACATGGTCAAGAATCCAGCGATTCACCGTGTTGGTGGATTTACCACTCAAGTACACCGCCAGATGCTCCT